>JASHYF010000359.1 GCA_030043235.1 Solirubrobacteraceae bacterium
CGGACGATCTCCGGCAACTGCTAGAGCGGCTCCCCGCCGGGATCGCCGTGCTCCTCGACGAGGCGCTCGTGGACTTCGTCGACGCCCAGCCGACGAGCTCCTCGCTGGAGCTCCTGGAGCACTTCCCCCACATGCTCGTCTTCCGCAGCTTCTCGAAGGCGTGGGGGCTCGCCGGCCTGCGCATCGGCTACGCCATCGGCGGCCCCGGGTCGGGGGAGCTGCTCGCCGAGCTCGCCCCCGACCTCGGCGTCTCGGAGATCTCCCAGATGGGGGCGTTCGAGGCGCTCCACAGCTGCTCGGAGCTCATCGAAGCCCACGCCCGCACGATCTGCGAGGAGCGCCCCCGCCTCACCGCCGCTCTGCGCGAGCACGGCTTCGAGGTCGCCGACTCCCAGGCGAACTTCGTGTGGGCCGCCCACCCCACGCTCTCCGGGGGGGAGCTCGCCACCCACCTCCAGCGGGCGGGGATCCTCATCGCCGCCGGCGACGCCCTCGGGGAGCCCCGCCACGCGCGCATCGCCATCCGCTCCGCCCCCGCCACCGACCGCCTGATCGCGGCGATCGAGAAAATCCCCTGATGAAGTCCCCGGCCGCACATGTGCGGCCGGGTCGGACAGTGCATGCACTGTCCGCCAGACGGCGCATGCGCCGTCTGGAACAGCACCTCCCTCCTCGCTAGCTTGCCGACCCCGCCTGGCGCAGGAGCGCCCCGGTGGTGCCCTCGAGGATCTTCCTCCACGCGGAGATCGGCTCGTGGCGTTCGTCGAAGTGCTTCACCACTTTCTTCACCCGCTTCGCGGATATTTCCAGGCCGTGGCGTTCGGCGACGGTGGCGTAGCGGTCGTAGTCGTCGACGAGCTGTTTCGTCACCGACTCGAACCCGTGGCGGGCGATCTCCACCCGCGAGGTGAAGCTCATCATCGAGGTCTCGAACATCAGCTCGTCGTTCTCCTCCGGCTCGATCAGCACGATGTCAACCCCCGGGTAGCGCTGCTCCCAGCCCTTCGCGAGTTCGTGCAGGCGCTGGTGGGCGACGAGCTTGAACACCTGGTAGCCGATCTGCGCGAAGCCCATGTCGGACACGCGCCGCGGGCGGCGGCCGCGCACCGTGCTGACCTTCCGCGAGAAGTCGTTCACGAACGGCACGAGCGGGTTGATCACCACCACCAGCCGGGCGCCCGCCTGGATCGCGAGGTCGAGGTTGGTGGTGGACACGATGCCGCCGTCGATCAGCTCGCGGTCGTGCACGCGCACGGGCGCGTACACCATCGGCAGCGCGCCGGACGCGCGCACGGCGGTGGAGATCGGCACGTCGCGGGAGCCGTCCACGCCGAACACCACGCGCTCGCACGTGTCGAGGTCGGTGGCCGTGAGGTACAGCTCGCGCTCGAGCTCGCCGAAGTCGTCCGTGCGACCGGGCTGGGTGAGGACCGCGTGCAGGTAGCGCTCGATGCCCGCGCCCGTGTACAGGCCCGAGGGCAGCGCGCTGGCGAGGCCGATCATCACGTCCATCAGCGACACGCCGCCCGGCTGGGAGACCAGCTCGCGCGCGAGCGCCAGCGCGCGCAGCGGCATGGCCGCGCCCTTGCGCGCGAATTCGCCCACGTTCAGGTGCAGCAGGTCGCCGACGTCGATGTCTTTGAACGCCGGCTTGCCCTGGCGCGTGACCACGCGCATCATCTCCTCGGGGGTCACGCCGTTGGCGCACAGCGCCGCGATGAACGAGCCGGCGGAGGTGCCCACGTACACGTCGAAGTCGTTCACCGTGCGGTTCACCGCCAGCAGGTCCAGCGCGCGCAGCGCGCCGATCTCGTACACCGCGCCGGTGAACCCGCCGCCGCCGAGCACCAGCGCCGTCTTGTCGCGCCTGGGCCGGCGCCTGCGATCGACCGATCCCGGCCGGCCGACGCCCCTCGCGGCGAGCGTTCGCGTCCGTGCATTGGCCTTCCCGGCCGCCTCCAGCTTGACAACCTTGCCCATCCCAAGGACATTTTACGGCTACGTGAGCCGCAATCCTGCCGCCACGCTCCCCAATTCGCCGCGCGCGGGGCTCCTGACCGCCCTGCTGGCGTGCACCGCGCTGCTGGCCGTGGGCTTTTTGGCGCCCGCGAGCGCCCGCGCCCAGGACGACCTGGCGCAGCTTCAGGCCGACTTCAGCCGCCAGCTGTCTCTAGCCGGCCCCGCGGACGGGGCGTACGTGTACGACCTCACGACCAAACAGGCGCTGTTCTCCGAACGCGCCACCGCGATGCGCCCGCCGGCGTCCGTGGAGAAGCTGTACACGGCCACCAGCGCGCTCGCGCTGATGGGGCCCTCGGCGCGCCTGGACACGACCGTGTACGGGGCCGGGCACATGGCGCCCGCGGGGGTGTGGGAAGGCAGCCTGTACCTGCGCGGCGGCGGCGACCCCACGTTCGGCTCGAGCGCGTTCATCGACAGCCACTACGGCGGCGCCGGCGCTAGCGTGTCCACGCTCGTCTCCCAGCTCGTGCACACCGACCGCATCCGCCGCGTGACCGGCTCGATCGAGGGCGACGAGTCGTACTTCGACTCGCTGCGCGGGGAGCCCTCCAGCGACTACGCGCCCGACCCCTTCCTCGAAGGCACGCTCAGCGCGCTCGCGTTCAACCGCGGCGAAGAAGGATCTTATGCAGGGGACCCCCATTCACCGGCCGCGTACGCCGCGCACGAGCTGCTGAACGCGCTGAGGGGCGCCGGCGTGAGCGTCCACGGGGGCAGCGGCGCCGCCACCACGCCCGCCGGCGCGGTGCAGCTCGCGCAGGCGCCCTCGCCCACGCTCGCGCAGCTGATCGGCCTGATGCTGCCGCCGTCGGACAACTTCTTCGCGGAGATGCTCGTCAAGGGCCTCGGCGCGCGCTACGGCGGCGTACCCGGGCGGGCACAGGCCGGCACCACCGCGGCGGGCGCGGCGGTCGTGTCCAAGACGATCGCCAAGCTGCTGGGCATCCATCCGCACGTGGTCGACGGCTCGGGCCTCTCCGAAGAAGACAAAACCTCCCCCTACCAGGTCGCCGACCTGCTGGTGGAGCTCGCGCCCACTCCCATCGGCGCGGCGCTGCGCGACAGCATGGCCGTGGCCGGGCGCACGGGCACGCTGGAACTGCGCATGCGCAACTCCGCTGCCGCAGGCCGCTGCCAGGGCAAGACGGGAACGCTCACCGGCGTGTCGAACCTCGTCGGCTACTGTCAAGCGCAGGATGGTCACACGCTCGCGTTCGCGATCTTCACCGACGGCATCCCCGTCGAAACCGCGCACACCTTCCAGGACAACATGGCGATCACCGTCGCCGACTACTGAGCGCGTGCTGCGGCTGGCGCTCGCCGGCCTGCTGGCGAGCGCGATCGCGATCGGCGCGGCCGGCTGTGGCAGCGCCGCCACGGGCGCGCAAACGCCGCCCGCCGGCGAAGGACTCTCGGGCTCGGGCTCCGCGGGAGGCGGCGAAGCCTCTGGGGAAGGCGAAGCGAGCAAGCTCTTCGGCGAAGGCACAGGGGGCGAAACCTCCGGCGAAGGGAGCGAAACCTCCGGCGAAGGGAGCGAACCCTCCGGCGAAGGCGGCGAAAAGGCCGGCGGGGAAACCTCGGGTGAAGCCCACGACCTCGAACGGGCGCAGGAACTCTTCGAAGAAGGCGAAGCCAGCGGGGAAGCGGAAGAACAGCCATCCCCGGAAGCGCCCAAGGGCGCCCGGGAACCGAAGGAAGTGTGAGCGCGCGGGCGCGCGGCTCAGCGCGCGAGCAGCTCGAGCAGGCCGGCTTCGTCGAGCACGCTCACGCCCAGCCGCTGCGCCTTCTCGAGCTTCGAGCCGGGGCTCTCGCCGGCGACCACGTAGTCGGTGTTCTTGGACACCGAGCCGGTGACGCGCCCGCCGGCGGCGAGGATGCGCTGGGTGGCGGCCTCGCGCGAGAGCCCGGGGAGCGTGCCGGTGAGCACGAGCGTCTTCTCCGCCAGCGGGCCCTCGGACGGCGGCGGCCCCTCCTCGTGGAACTGGAGCCCAATGTCTTTCAGGTCGGCGATCAGGCCGCGCATGCGCTCGTCGTCGAGCTGCGCGCGGATGGAGGCGGCCATCTTCTCGCCCACGCCGGGCGTCTGCGCGATCTCCTCGGGCGAGGCGGCGAGCAGCGCGTCGACGTTGCGAAAGCGCTGCGCGAGGCTGCGGCCGGTGACCTCCCCCACCTCCTCGATCCCCAGCGCGAACAGCACGCGCGCGAACGGGCGCTCCTTGGACTGCTCGAGCGCCGCGAGCGCGTTGCG
>JASHYF010000360.1 GCA_030043235.1 Solirubrobacteraceae bacterium
GCCCTTGCAGGTATCGCAGTGGTACTCCAGCGCGAACAGCGTGTGCTCGGGTGGGCCGTCGTTCCGCGGCCGGCCGACCACGAATGGCCGTCCGCACGGGCATGCGCCCTTGGCAGGCGCCTTGGTCTTGGCGTAGGGGGTTGCGCAATGCGGACAACCGTCCGGCGTCTCACCTGGGAGGAACTGGCTGACGGACCGACAGCTGCCACAGACGAGAACCTCGTGCGTATGCCGGCCCATCTTGCGTCCGGCGACAAGCGGGCCGGGAAAAAGCAAGGTCTCCTCACCGCACTCGCAGACATGCGTCTTGACCCACATGAAGAACTTGACGGGGACGTTCTCGCCACACTCCTCGCAGCGAGTCGTGTGCAGGTCGCGCAGCTTCTCCTCCACCTCGGTGGCGATGGCCTCGCCCTCGCGCTCGAAGGCGTCGATGTCGAGCTGCTCAAGCTCGCGCTCCACGAGCCAGCGCGACATCGGATTGGTGTCGTAGCCGATGACGGAGAGCCCCATGCGGTTGGCCTCGAACAGCGAAGTTCCGCCTCCCATGAACGGGTCGAGGATCACGCCGTCGAGGTCGTGGCTGTCGAAGTAGTGCTCCGCAAGCGGCCGGTCCACGAGCTCCGCGAGGGCAAGTCCGCGAAAGAGCGTTCCAGGCCGCCGGGCGAACCACTTGTGCACCGCGATGATCGGCCGGTAGCTCTGCTGGACCTGCTTCTCGGCGGAAGCGAGCCCGGCTACAAGCGTCTCGTCGAAGTTCGTCTCCATTCTCGCGACCCGACAATAGGGAGTGGAACGGACCGCAGCAGATGAAGTCTCCTCTTGCCCTGCTCGTGTGGGCTCACGGTCAAGGGCACGTTCGCGTGATGTCGTGCGGATGGGCTCCCATAGCACGGGTTGTGTGTGCCGCGCCGATTGAGCGGAATGACCTTGCACCGAACACATGTTCGTGTAGGCTGCGGACGGAATGGCTGCGTCACTGACTTCTTGACAACGCGCTCGAACCAGACCGGCTTGACCGTCCCCGACGCCGACCTGCGCAGCCCTGTCGGCATGCTCGTTCGCCGCTCGCTGACGCTCTGGCTCGCGCCCCCCGGTGCACAGCACAAAGCTCAACGCACAAAAGCTCAAGATGCTCGCCGCACAGAACTACGGTCCGCTCAACGATGTTGTCGCCTCGCGTGAAGAACCCCAACTGGGAACAAACGGGGAACAATTTCTCGAGGGACCTGCTCGAGATGCGTGTTTCCGGCACCTACAGCCCGCTGATCGCCCGCTCCTCGTCGTCGCGTCCGTCTGCGGGTGATGGTCCCGGCGTCGGCTCGCCCGCTTCTGGTACGTAACGCGCTAGACTCGTACCACATGGTTCACCGCGAGTTCTCAGCGCATGATGTTCGTATCCCGGCCCCGAAGCGCGGTACCGCGGCGATCGTGAAGCGCTACGGCAACCCGAGCGCCGTCATTCTGCACTGGGAGGACTTCGTGAGCATCGAAGAGATCATCGACGTCTATCTCGCACGGCCGCCGTACGAGACGGTCGCCAGCGACGCGGCGCTCGAGGCACACCGCGTGATCGAGACGCCGGGAGCGGAGCGGGACTATGACCGCGCGGCGCTCGAGGCAGCCCTGAGCGAGTGAGCGCTGCAGCACGGTCGCTGCCTGGCGAGCAGGGAGCGATCTATATGGCGGTCGTGGCGTACGCGCCCGAGCCGCCGTTCTCCGTGCTGCAGCCGGATGGCAGCGAGCAGCGCTACGAGTCGGCGCGGGCGCTCGCCGAGGCGGTGAGGAACGGAGACGAGCCGATCGAGTTCGCGCTTCGCGTAGAGGCCAAGATCCGGCCGGTGCTCCTGCTGCAGGACCGCCCGCTTGGGCGCTTCGCAGAGCACGCGGCGCTGCAGATAACGACGCTCTCGAACCTTCCCGCGCGCGACCACCAGCGGATCCGGGCGCAGCAGGAGCCCTCGCTGTTTCACCTCGACCCGAAGCACAAGAGCTACGGGCTCGGCAAGGAGTCGGTGGCCGAGCTGAACTCGCTCGTCCGTGTACGGAAGAGCGCACTGGCGGGAAGGCGCCTCGGCGGCGTTGACGAGGGTGAGTTCCGGACGATCTGCGAGCGCCTCATCCAGGTCAGCGACCTGGACGTCAACAATCTGATCGTTCGCGAGGCCGGCGAGCTGCTTCGACGGATGCAGCGCCGCGGTCCGTAGCCCAAAGAAGCTCTGCAGCGGTGCCTCGGTAAGACTGGGGCCTCGACAAGCACGCCCATGTGTGGAGATTATTATTAGAGGCTGCGCCGGCGGTGGAGGAATCTCGTCAGCCGGCGGAGGAGGAGGATTTCTCGGCCCGGCGGGTGCGCCTGGGGGTCCGGTGGCGGGCAGGGCCGCGGCCGAGGACGAGCTGATCGGGCTGCTTGGTCTCGGAGGTGGGCTGCCGAGCGCCTCGTCGCCACCGTCGCGGTGGCGTTCAGAGAGCGACTTCAAGCGCGGGACAGAGCGGTGGCTCGCCTGCGCCCGCAGCTCGAGGCCGCTCTGTACGGACGTGCCTGCGCGGCGATAAGACCGTGGCTGGGAGAGACCGACCGCAAGGTCCACCTCACGATGACGCGAGACGACCGCGAGCCGCGCCTCACCGGCCGTCCGGCGTCAGTGCAGCCGCCCTGCGGCAGTCACGAGACGCCGGCCTGCGCGGGTGCCGGGCCGGCTGTCGGCTCGACGTCGCCGATGGGGCGTTCGTAGATGCGGTAGCGCTTGACGACGTCCCCGCCCAGCGCCCGCATGGCGCGGTTCATCGGCTCGTTGGTCTCGAGGATCCAACCGGTCTCGGCGCGCACGATGCCACGCCGCAGGCACTCGCGCCAGTGCTCTGCGTAGAAGGCCGCGGCCGTGCCGGTGTGGCGGTACTCGCGCTTGACCCCGAGCGCGAACACGCGGATCTCGTCGATCCTGCGACGCAGGCGCAGGAAGTGCAGCCAGCCGATCGGCAGCAGCCTTCCGTTCAGGCGCGCCAGGACCTTGTTCATGTCGGGCAACGTGAGCGCCGCCCCCACCACCTCGCCGTCCCTTTCCGCCACCAGCGCGAAGCGCTCGTCGAGAATCGGCTTCAGTTCCTCGGCGTACGCCCTGAGCTCCGCGTCGGTGAGGGGGACGAAGCCCCAGTTGCTCTCCCAGGCCGAGTTGTAAACCTCCATGAAACGCCGGACCTCCGCCTGGAAGTCGCGCTTGCGCATGTTGCGCACGCGGATCCCGTGCCGCTCCTCGAGCGTGTCCGCGAGCTCGTAGATGACGGGCAGCACGCGGTCGTGCTCGGCCGAGAGGATCTGCCACTTGTAGAGGTCCATCGCCTTCACCATTCCCGCGTCCTCGAGCAGCGGCGCGTAGTAGGGGTGGTGCCAGTTCTCGAGGATCTGCGGCGGCAGCTCGTGGCCGGCCACGAGCAGCCCGCACTCGTGGTTGGTGGAGAAGTCCAGCGGCCCCACGATGCGGTCGCGGCCCCGCGCGCGCAGCCACGCGGCCGCGGCGTCCAGCAGCGCGCTCGCGGCCTCGGGGTCGTGCTCACACTCGAAGAAGCCGAACAGGCCCCAGCGGTTGTCCTGGAGCTCGTTCAGCCGGTGGTCGACGTGGGCGCTGATGCGTCCCACCGGGCGGCCGCCGCGCCACGCGATCAGATACTGCGCCTCGGCGTGCTCGAAGAACGGGTTGCGGCTGCGGCTGAGGTGCTTGCGCCGCTCGGAGATGAGCGGAGGCACCCACTGCTCGACGTCCCGGTAAAGGCTCCACGGCAACCCGATGAACGTGTTCAGATCCGCCCTCGACTCGACCGGGCGGATCTCCGGCTCGGCCGTCGATCCGGCGTTCGCGACGCGCGCCTTCGGCCGTTTCACCGCTACCCCCATGTCAGCCCCTCCTCCCACAGCTCGTTCTCATGACTGAGCCTGTACCCGGCCACCGACGTTCCACGCGCGCAACGCCATGTCGTGCGGGCGGTGACTGCCGACGATCCTACCGCCGGGACGCTCCGTCAGCGTCTGGACGCGCGGCCTCGATCGCATCCTCCTGCTCGATCCACTCCAGCGAGCGCGTGACGGCCTTCTTCCAGCGCGCATACTCGCGCTCGCGCTGCGCTGGAGCCATCTGCGGCTCCCAGCGCCGGTCCTCTCGCCAGCGTTCGCGCAGCTCCTGCTCGCCGGACCAGAAGCCCACCGCGAGCCCGGCGGCGAAAGCCGCGCCCAGGGCGGTCGTCTCGCGCACGGCCGGCCGGATCACCGGGACGCCGAGCACGTCGGCCTGGAGCTGCATGAGCAGCTCATCGGCGGTCATGCCGCCGTCCACGCGCAGCTCGCGCAACGGCACGTCCGCGACCGCGTTGGCCGCGTCGAGAACCTCGCGGCATTGCCACGCGGTCGCCTCCAGCGTGGCGCGGGCGATGTGACCGGCGCCGGCGTATGCGGTGAGACCTACGATCACTCCCCTCGCGTCGTCGCGCCAGTAGGGCGCGAACAGCCCGGAGAAGGCGGGCACGAAGTACACGCCGCCGTTGTCCTCGACGCTGCGCGCGAGCTCCTCCACCTCCGATGCGCTGCGAATCAGGCCGAGGCGATCGCGCAGCCACTGCACGGCCGCGCCCGTCACGGCGATCGATCCCTCCAACGCGTACTTCGCGGGCTCATCCGCGATGCGGTAGGCCACGCTCGTCAGCAGCTGCTCGGAGCGCACGATCTCCTCGCCGGTGTTCACCAGCAGAAACGAGCCGGTCCCGTACGTGTTCTTCGCCTCGCCCGGCGCAAAGCAGGTCTGCCCGAACAGCGCAGCCTGCTGGTCGCCCAGCATGCCCGCGACCGGGCGACCGCCCACAGCCGTCCCGGAGGCTTCCCCATAGGTCTCGCTGGAGGAGCGGATCTGCGGCAGCAGCGCCCGCGGAACACCCATCAGCTCGAGGCTCGGCTCGTGCCAGTCGAGCGTCTGCAAGTCCATCAGCAGCGTGCGCGAGGCGTTGCTCACATCGGTCGCGTGGACCCCGCCACGCCGCCCTCCCGTCAGGTTCCACAGCACCCACGTGTCCATCGTCCCGAACGCGAGCTCGCCCGCTTCGGCGCGCTCGCGCGAGCCTTCCACCCGATCGAGGATCCAAGTCACCTTCGGACCCGAGAAATACGTCGACAGGGGCAGGCCCACGCGCTCACGCAGCCTGTTCACGCCCTCCTCGCCGGCGAGCTCGCGCACCAGCCTGTCCGTTCGCGTGTCCTGCCACACGATCGCGTTGTGAATCGGCTCGCCGCTCTCGCGGTCCCACACCACCGCTGTCTCACGCTGGTTGGTGATGCCGATCGCAGCCACATCGCCCGCCTGCGCGTCCGAGCTCGCCAGCGCGCCGCCGATCACCTCGCGCGTGCGCCGCCACACCTCGCTCGCGTCGTGCTCGACCCAGCCCGCGCGCGGGTGGATCTGCTCGTGCTCGCGCTGATCCATGCTCGCGATCCTGCCGTCCCTGTCGAAGAGGATGAAGCGCGTGCTGGTCGTGCCCTGGTCGATGGCGCCCACGTACTTGGTCATCGCTGCCTCCTCTCCCGATCGCCTCCAGACATTGCATCATCGCAGCGGCCGTGCATTCGCATCACGAGCCGGCGGGAGGCCGGGACGCGTTTGCGTCTCGTCGGTGAGAACATCTGGTTAGGCGGCTGAGCGCCGTACCCGAGCACGCACCACGAGAGGAGCATGTGATGAACGCGTCCAACCCTCGTCGAATCGTCCAGCAGGATGTGGTCACCGACCTGCCACCTCTCGGCGAGCACGTGCGTGAGGAGACCGGGCAGCAGCTGCAGGACACGCTCGTCGAACTCGTCGACCTCTCGCTCATCGGCAAGCAGCTTCACTGGAGCGTCGCCGGGCCCCTGTTCCGTCCTCTGCACCTGCAGCTCGACGAGTTGATCGACTCCTGGCGCGAGCTCGCCGACACGGTGGCCGAGCGCGCGGTCGCGATCGGATTCATGCCCGACGGGCAGGCTGGGACCGTATCCGAGAGCTCTCCGCTCGGCGGCGTCGAGCGTGGCGTGATCGAGGATCACGAGGTGGTCGCGGCGCTGACTCGCAGGCTCGCCGAGGCCGCCGAGCGGATGCGCACGCGGATGGTGCGTCTCGGCGAGCTCGACGCCGCCTCCGAAGACGTGCTCATCGAAGTCCTGCGCGCCGTCGAGCAGCAACTGTGGATGATCCGCGCGCAGCGGCCGGTGCCGGCCGAGCGCTGAAGACGACCAGCAGCCCCCACAGCGTCGCCGCGGCGCTCGTCACAACGTGCTCCTACGTGCGAGCGGCCGCGGGGCTCGGAGTGGGCGGCTCGCCGCACAGCTCGCGCGCGAGGCGGCGCAGCAGCTCGGCGACCTCGGGACGGCTCTGTGCGCGCTCGTCGGCGAGCGCCTCGACGAGCAGCTCGCGCCGGGCGTCGAGCAATCGATCCGTGTGCTCGCGTCCGGCTGGCGTGAGCTGCGGGGCGGTGGCCTCCCCGCCGGCGCTCAGCAGGCCGCGGGCGGTCAGCTCCTGGCTGACCTCGGCGATGCGCTCGGCTGGCACGCCGTCCTGTTCGGCACCTTCGCGTGCGCCGGCGAAGCCGTGCTCGTGGATGCGCACGAGCGCCCACGTGGCGCCGGGGCTGAGCGCGAGCCCGGCGCGCTCGGCGACGCTTTCTCTGAAGCGGGTGCGCTCCTCGGGCGTGGTGACGCGCGTGAGCGAGCGCTCGATCTCGGCGAGCGAGTCCGGCGAGCGTGGGGCGGCGAGACCGTCATCGAGACCGGTGGCGGTGGCGGGCGCGCTGCGCAGCGCGCGCTCCTGCAGCAGCAGGCTGAGCAGGAAGCCGAGCGCGGCGACCGCCGAGGCCATCACGAACACGGGCCGCAGGGAGTGGACGTACGCGTGCTGGTAGATGCTGCGCGCCGATGGGGGCAGGCGCGCGACCTGGGCGCCGGTCAACCGCGCGCCGTGACTCGCCTGCACGCCGAGCGCGCCGTGCAGCGCGCCGCGCAGCTGGCTCGAGAGCTGGGTCGAGAAGATCGTGCCGAACACCGCGGTGCCGAGCGAGCCGCCGATGCCGCGCAGCATCGTCACCCCGGCGCTCGCCGCTCCCAGCACCGAGTAGTCGACGGCGTTCTGCACGGCCAGCACGAGCACCTGCATCACCGACCCGAGGCCCAGGCCGAGGACGAGCAGCGACAGATCCGCGCTTGCGGCGCTCGTGCCCACGCCCAGGCGCGAGAGCAGCGCGAGCCCGACGGCCATGACGAGCGTGCCGGCGATCGGGAACGCGCGGTAGCGCCCGGAGCGCGAGATCGCCTGCCCGGATGCGATCGACGTCACGAGCAGGCCAGCCATCAGCGGCACGAGCCTCAGCCCAGCCGCTGTCGGCGAGGCCAGGTCGACGGTCTGGAAGTACAGCGGCAGGAACGTGACCGAGCCGAACAGCGCGAAGCCGACGATCAGCGACAGCGAGCCGGCCACGGCGAACACCCGGTTGCCGATGAGCGAGAGCGGCAGAATCGGCTCGCGCGCGCCGCGCTCGGCGAACACGAAGGCGACGATCAGGGCGACCCCGAGCGCGCCGACGAGCACGACCTTGCTCGAGCCCCATGCCCAGGTGGTGCCGCCGAGGCTCGTCACGAGCACGATCGCGCTGAGTCCGCTCGCCAGCAGCCCAGCGCCCAGATAGTCGATCGCCGGCCGGCCGCGTGGCGCGGTGGTGGGCAGCGTCGCGCCGAGCACCGCCAGCGCGACGAGCCCGATCGGCAGGTTCACATAGAAGATCCAGCGCCAGGAGACAGCCTGCACGATCACGCCTCCGAGCAGCGGCCCGGCGACGCTGGCGACGCCGAACACCGCCCCGAACAGACCCTGGTAGCGGCCCCGTTCGCGCGGCGGCACGACGTCGCCGATCACCGACTGCGTGAGCACGATCAAGCCCCCCGCGCCGAGTCCCTGGAGCGCGCGGAAGGCGATCAGCTCGGTCATCCCCTGCGCCTGCCCGCACAGCGCGGAGCCCGCCAGGAACAACAGCACCGCGCTCTGCAGGATCCGCTTGCGGCCATACAGGTCGCCGAACTTCCCGTACAGCGGCGTCACCGCGGTCTGCGCGAGCAGGAACGCGCTCGTCACCCACGACAGGCGATCCAGGCCGCCCAGGTCGCCCACGATCGTCGGCAGCGCCGTCGCGACGATCGTCTGATCGAGCGCCGCCAGCAGCAGCACGAGCATCAGCCCGGCGAAGATCACGCGCACCCGCGGGCGCGCGACCGGGGCAGGCACGGCGGCTCCCACAGCGGCCGCCATCGACTCAGGCCCTCCCAAGAGGTGGCGCCGCCCGATCGAGCAGCTGCTTTTGCACCTTGCCGAGCTCGTTGCGCGGCAACGAGTCGACCCGCCGGATCTCGCGCGGGCGCTTGTGGGGCGTGAGCTGGCGCGCCACGTGATCGATCAGCTCGCCGTCCTCGGCGTGCCGGCCGCCGGCCGGCACGATCCAGGCCACCACGCGCTCGCCGAGCTCCGCGTCGGGCACGCCCCGTACGGCCACCTCGCTGACGGCGGGATGGCTGAGCAGCACGGACTCGATCTCCCCGGCCGCGATGCGATAGCCGCCGCTCTTGATCAGGTCGGTCGATTGCCGACCGACGAGCCGCAGCGCGCCGTCGCTCGCCAGCGCCGCGAGATCGCCGGTGGCGAACCAGCCGTCCTCGAACGCCTCGGCAGCGGGCTGCCGGCCGTTTGCGTATGCGCCAAAGACGCTTGGCCCCCGCACCCACACGCTTCCGATCGTCTCGTCGTCGGCGGGCACGTCGGCGCCGCGCTCGTCGCGCACGCGTACGCGCACGCCGGGCAGCGGCCGGCCAACGTATCCGGGCCGGCTGCGTTCCTGCGGGCGCGTGGAGGCGATGATCAGCGTCTCCGTCATGCCATAGCGCTCGACCACCCGCCGTCCGGCCAGCCGCTGGATCGCGTGGTGAACGTCGACCGGCAGCGCCGCCGACCCCGATACGAGCAATCGCGCGCGCCGCAATGCCCCGGCGACGTCTCGATCGTGCTCCGCGGCGGCGACCAAGCGGTGATACATGGCGGGGACGGCAAACAGCACGCCGCTGTCGGCCACCAGCGCCTTCGTCACGGACTCCACGTCGAACCGGCCGAGGTGCCTCACGCCCGCGCCCAGCCGGATCGGCCCGATCGTCCCCAGCACCAGCCCGTGCACGTGGAACAACGGCAGCGCGTGCACGATCACATCGGCGCTCGTCAGCCCCCAGACCTCGGCAAGGGCGTCGAGGTTGCTCATCAACGAGCGCCTCGTGTGCACCACCCCCCTGGGCATGCCGGTGGTCCCCGAGGTGTACACGATCAGCGCCGGAATCTCCTCCGGCGGCTCGCGTGCGCTCGTGTCGGCGGCTGGGCTTGGGCCGGTGGCTGCGCTTGGGCCGGTGGCTGCGCTCGTGCGCGCTGCTGCACCAGGGCCGGCGCCGCCGCTCACCTCGATTCGCGGCAGCGCGGCGAGCGCGGCGGGCAGCTCCGCGTGAGCGCTGGCGAGCGTTGCGCGCGGCGCCGCGTCGGCGAGGACGTGCGCGATTTCCATGTCTCCGGACTTGGGGTTGATCGGGATCAACGGCACGCCCGCGCGCAGCGCGGCAAGGAGCCCTACGACCGTCGCGACGCTCGGGGTTGCCCATAGGGCGAGCGGACCGGCGGGCAGGCGGGTGGCGAGCTGCGCGCTCGTGGAGTCGAGCTCCCCGTAGGTCAGCCGCCCGTCGGGCATCTCCGCGGCGAGCTTGCCGGGCTGATCGTGGAGTCGTGGGAACATGAGGGCTTTGAGGATCTCACTCGTCACCGTAGTAGCCGTGCTGGTCGCATCTGCGCTCGCCAGCGCCCAGTCGCTCGGCCAGGCCCGTGTGCTTGCCAGTCCCGCGTTCCCAAGCCCGGTGGCCGCGTGGGGCGGCGTCGTCGCCTGGGTCGCTCCCTCGGGCGGCGGCCATCGCTTCGAGATCGTCATCCGCCGTGGCGGCAGCACGCGCGCGCTCGCGCGGACCTCGGCGGTCGGCTGGATCGACGGCGTGAAGCTCGGCACGGACGCCCACGGACACGCGATCGTCGTCTACTCCCGCTGCCCGCACTCGCCGTTCGCGAGCGGTCCCGCGGGCAGCGCCGGCAGCGACGGCTGCCTGCTGTGGTGGGCGCCCCTTTCCGGCGGTCGCGCACAGCGGATCGTCGCCGCGCCGCCAAACACCACCGTCGGCGCCGCCAGCGCCGGGAGCGTGGTCTTCGCCGTCCAGCCGACCACTGGGCACGAACACCAGCCGGCGCGCCTGGAGAGCAGCACGCTCACGAGTCATGCAGCGCACGCGCTGTCCGTGCCCACGCCCGACGGAGCGACGCTCGCCGACGTGTCGCTCGCCGGGAGCGATGTGGCGTTCATCGAGCAGGCCGAGTCGGCCGAACCGCGGATGAGCCCGTCGGAGGTCTGGCTCGACGCTCCCGGCTCCGCGCCGAGACTGCTCGCCCAGCAGGTCTCCGACACCGTTCCCGTCGACGATTCGGCCCGGTTCTTCGACGGGCTCACGCTGACGGGCAGCGACGTGTACGCGTTCCTCTACGCAAACAGGGGCATCTACCCGCCGGTGCCCTCGCAGCTCGAGCGCATAGCGCTCACGGCCGGAGAACTCGTCGTCGCCGTCCCGTGGATGCCCGGCGGATCGCTGGGCGCGTTCGGGATCGAGGACGCGGCGTTCGACCCGAGCGACAGCCGGCTGGTGCTCGGCACGTTCTCGGAAGACCTCACGTTCGCCGCGCCCGGCGAAGCCTGCTCGAGCGACCCCAGCAGCGCGAAGGCCTGCCCCGTGATCGTCAGCGGTCCCGTCGAGCTCGCCGAGGGCTAGCGCCACAGGCGCGCGGCGCGCGCTCGATCAGTCATCATCTGCGGAGCCGCCCGGCCGGGCGCCCGGAGCCGCCCGGCAGGGCGCCGGCAACGAGCAGAGCTTGGCACACGCGTCGATGAACAGAGGAGCCAGCCTGATGCGCAGAACAATCTGGTGCGTCGTCGCCCTGGGCGTGGCGGCGCTGATCGTGCCGGGCATCGCCTCCGCGCTGCCCACCGTGAAGTTCAAAGCGCTGCCGCTCCCGATCCCCGGGTATGCGCACACGGGCTACATCCTCGGTGCCGGCTCGGACCTGCAGACCGAATACGAAATCCAGGGGACGGAATACTTTGGCTCGCCGCCGCCGATCGTGGGCATCAACGTGTACTTCCCCAAGGGCACCGTGCTGCACCCCAAGGGCTTTCCCACGTGCCCTGAAGAAACGATCATCAAGACCGGACCGACCGGCTGCCCGAAGGGCTCCTCGGCCGGGCCTGTCGGCAACGCGCTCGGGTATGTGACGCTCGGTGGGGAACGCGTGGAAGAGTCCGTCGAAATATTCTCGTTCTACAAACCGGGGGGCGGGATCGAGTTCTTCGCGGACGGCCACACGCCGGTGTCCCTCGAAATCCTCTCCAAGGGCCGCTACGTGAACCTGGGCGGCGCAGGCGGCTTCGGTCTCGAGGCGGTGGTCGCGGTGCCGCTCGTCGCGAGCGTCCCGGGGGCGCCGTACGCGTCGGTGAAAACCATCACCGGAAAGTTCGGCTCGGCGATCTCCTCACACGGCAAAACCATTTACTACGGCACCGTGCCAAAGACGTGCCCGAAAGGCGGCTTTCCGGTGAAGACGGAAGTGATCTTCGCGGAAAACGGCGAAGAAGCGAAGCGCGAGAGCGTCACCGTGAGCTACACGGCGCCGTGCCCGCGCAAGTGAGCTATACGGCGCCGTGGCCGCGCAAGTGAGCTACACGGCGCCGCGCCCGCGCAAGTGAGCGCTGCCGAGCTGGCGCGCCTGGCCGCCCGAGCTCGCGCCGGGCGTGAGCGAGCGCGCTAACGCGATCACTCGAAATCCGCCCACGCCCGCTCGGTGACTTCGGCGAGCGAACGTTCGGGCGCGCCGCGCAGTCGCCTGTAGCGGTTCAGCGCCGCGAGCATCTGCTGCACGTCACCGTCTGCGAGCTCCGCTTCCTTCTCCAGCGAGCGCGTCGGCCGCCAGTCGAGCAGCTCCTCCGGTCCCTCGCGATAGAAATGCCCGGCGAGCAGCGCGAGTGCGAGGATCACCGCCGGCAGTCCGAGCACCATCGCCAGGAAATACGTCTCCTGCACGCGCCTCACGCTCCCGCCGGGGCCGGCCTGGCTCTCGTGCGCG
>JASHYF010000361.1 GCA_030043235.1 Solirubrobacteraceae bacterium
GCGGTGGGCGCCAAGCGTTCTGGGCTCGGCTCGAGCACCTCCAGCGCGCGTGCGTGCGCGTAGCTGCGCTTGCGCTTGTGCACCAGCGCGCGCACGCGGTCGCCGGGGATCGCTCCCGCGACGAACACCACGTAGCCGCCGCCCGCCGTGGACCCCTCGGCCTCGCCGCCAGGCGGAGCTCCCATGCGCGCCACGCCCTCGCCGCCGAACGCCAGCGACTCGATCTCCAGCTCCAGCTCGTCCCCGCGCTGCGGGCGCGCTGAGGCGGGGATGGGCACGGCAGGCGGGGCGCCGGTGTCGTTCATCCCCTACGCCACCAGCCACTCGAGCAGCGCCTTCTGCGCGTGGCGCCGGTTCTCCGCCTGGTCCCAGATGCGCTCGCGTGCGCCGTACAGCACCTCCGGCGTGATCTCCTCGCCGGGGTGCGCGGGCAGGTCGTGCATCGCAAACGCGCCGGGCGCCGCCGCGTTCAGCAGCGCGTCGTCCACGCGGTAGCCGGCCAGCGCGCTCCTGCGCTCGGCCGCCGTCGCCTCGTCGCCCATGCTCACCCACACGTCCGTGTACACCGCCGCCGCCCCTCGCACCGCCTCGTACGGGTCGGTGTAGCGCGTCACCGAGCCGCGCGCGCTCGCCGGCAGCGCCAAATCGTCCTCCAGCGCGTAGCCCGCCGGCGATGCCAGCGCCACGTGCACGCCCGCCAGCGATCCCAGCAGCGCAAGCGAGCGCGCGATGTTGTTCGCGTCACCGATGTACGCCAGGCGCACGCCCTCGAGCGACGCGCACGCCTCGCGCAGCGTGAGCAGGTCCGCGAGCGCCTGGCAGGGGTGGTGACCGGCGCTCAGCATGTTGAGGATCGGCACCGCGCTGTACGCAGCCAGCTCCTCCAGGATCGCATCCGCGCCCGTACGCAGGCCCACCGCCGCCACGTGTCGTGATAGCACCAGCGCGGTATCGCGCGGCGCCTCCCCGCGCGAGAGCTGAAGCTCGTCGGAGCGCAGCACCACCGCGTGGCCGCCCAGCTCGTGGATGCCGACGTCGAATGACACGCGCGTGCGCGTCGAAGGCTTCTCGAAGATCAGCGCCACGCTGCGGCCGGCGAGGGCGTTCGAGGACAGCGGCTCGCGCTTGAGCTCGAGCGCGCGGTCGAGCAGAGCATCGAGCTCCTCGGCTGTCAGCTCTGTTCCGGTGAGGAAGTGCCGGGGTGGCATGAACCGGCCAGTGTAGGCGAGCGCTGCCGAGCTCCCCGGCCATCTCCTCGTCTACGGCGCGCTGAAGGAGCTTCAGCTATAGCGGTCAACCTTCGACAAGGCACGCATATGTCAGCATCTGCCTCTCAGTCAGGCTGCTCGAGAGCCGGCTTGCTCGACCTGCGCCGGCTCGGCTACGACCGCACGTCCAAGCTGTGGCTCGCGTATCTGGCCATGGGCATCCTGCTCCTGGCCTACCTCGGGTGGCTGATCTCCGGTAATAGCTCAACGCTGATCAATGGGTGGGGCGTCAGCGCATTCGAGGTCGCCGGCAGCGCCATGTGCATCGCAAACGGGCTCAGGCGGCGAACGGCGCGGTGGGTGCCGATCATCCTCGGCGCGGCTCTGATGGCGTGGGCCTTCGGGCACCTCACGGAAACGATCGAAACCCTCGGAGGTGCGACGCCTCCGGAAGCCGCAGCCTACGACGCCTTCCAGCTGTCTTTCTACCCGCTCGCATACGTTGCCCTCGTGCTCTATCTGCGAGGGGAGGTCCGGCGGCTTGCCACCCTGAACTGGCTGGACGGGATCGTCGCGGGCCTCGGCGCGACGGCGCTGTGTGCGGCGTTCGCATTCCACGCGGTCGCGAGTTTGACCGGCAAAACCGTCCTGGTGACCTCGATCAATCTCGCCTACCCGGTCGGCGACGTGCTGCTCCTACTGCTCGTCGTCGGCGGCATCACCGTCCTCTCGGGGCGGGACAAGGCGCCGTGGCTGGTGATAGCGAGTGGAATCGCGCTGGTCGTGGTGGGCGACACGTTCAACCTGTTTCAGTCCTCGTCTTGGGGATCCTCCCGCGTGGGACTGGTGCTCAACGACGTCGCATGGCCGGGCGCGATCTATCTCATGTCGCGGGCGATGTGGATGCAGCGTGTGCGATCCGATCCACGCGCGCTGCAGAAGCCGACGGGCTTTCTGCTCCCGGGCCTCGCCGCGGCGTGCGGGCTCGCGATCCTGTTCGTCGGCACGTTCAAGGGTGTCGACGGTGTTGCGATCGGGCTGGCCACGGCCACGCTGGTCCTCGTCGGCGTGCGCACGGCCTTGTCGGTGCGCGCGCTGCGCAGGCTCACGCGCGAGCGCCAGCGTCTGTCCGTCACCGATCACCTGACCGGACTCGGCAACCGGCGCTATCTGTTCGACGTGCTGGACGGCTTCTTTGCGGAGCAGGCATCCGTGCAGCAGGGGAACCTCGCCTTCCTGTTCATCGACCTCGAACACTTCAAGCAGATCAACGACTCGTTCGGGCATCCGGCGGGCGACGAGATCCTCCGGCAGCTCGCCGCGCGACTCGCCGGAGCGCTCGAGCCCGGCGACGTCGTGGCCCGGATCGGCGGCGACGAGTTCGGCGCCGTGCTGATCAATGCGGATGCCGAGCACGCGACCCGTGTCGCCGAGCGAATCAGCGCGGGCCTGGAGCAGCCGTTCGAGCTCGAGCCCGTGCGTGCACGCCTCGGCGCGAACATCGGCATCGCGCTGGCGCCAACCCACGCGTCGGACAGCGCCGGGCTGGTCTCGTGCGCCGACGTCGCCATGTACCGGGCCAAGTTCGGAGCCAGCCCGTACGCGCTGTACGAGCAGGGATTCAGCGAGGGCGGCGGCCGGCTGCGCCTCGCCGAGGAGCTGCGCGGCGCGATCGACGCGGGGGACCTCGTCCTGCACTACCAGCCGCAGCTCGACCTGCGCACCCAGGAGATCTCGGCGGTCGAGGCGCTCCTCCGCTGGCCGCACCCCACGCTCGGGCTGATCCCGCCGATCAAGTTCCTTCCGCTGGCCGAGGAGGCCGGGCTGATGGGCGCCATCACGCGGCTCGTGCTCGCACGGGCCATCGCACAGTGCGCTGCCTGGCGAACAGCGGGCAAGGACATGAGCGTCTCGGTCAACGTGTCAGCCACGGATCTGCTCGACCCCTGCCTGACCGACATGATCGCCGGGCTCCTCGAACAGCACGGCGTACCGGCCGGCTGCCTGGTCATCGAGATCACCGAGACCAGCGTCATCACCGAGTTCGAGCGCACCAAGGCCGTCGTGCGGGATCTGCGCGACCACGAAATCTCGGTTTCGATCGACGACTTCGGAGCGGGCTTCACCTCGCTCGCATACCTGAGCAGCCTCGCGGTCGAGGAGCTCAAGCTCGACCGCGCGCTCATCACTCAACTGGCAAGCGGCGAGCGGCGAGCGGACATGGAGCTCGTCAGGGGGACGATCGCGCTCGGCCACGCGCTGAGCCTGCGCGTGGTCGCCGAGGGCATCGAGGACAGGGCCACGCTGGAGGTGCTGCGCGAGCTCGGTTGCGACGTCGCTCAGGGCTACTTCATCGGTAAGCCGCAGCCCGCCCACGAGCTGGCGTTCGCACCGTCGCCCGCCCCCGCCCCCGCCGCCCGCGTTGCCAGCCCGCGGGGTGGGCGCAGCTCCCGCCAGCTCGCGTGGTCTAACTAGATCCTGCGCTGCAGGCCGGCCGTGTGTGCCATCGTCTGCCTGCACGAACTCGTAGAGAGAAAGGATCGCGCCCGATGAGCAGAGGTCTCGCCGCCGCCTTCGCCTGCTGCGCGCTTGCGCTGAGCGCCGGATGCGGGTCGTCGGGCAGCGGCGGTTCGCACGGCACGAGCGGCGCCACCGGCACGGCAAGCAGCACCGGCCCCGCGGGCGCCGCCTCGACCGCGACGAGCGGAAAGACAGCGGGCGGCTCGGGCAGCGCGGGCGCCTCGCTGAAAGTGGACACCACGCCGAAGTTCGCCTCGCCGTCGCCGTCCGCGCCGGTGCAGAGCGGGGTCGTGCAGATCGCCTACCGCGACATCACGATCGACCCGGACACCGTGCGGGTGAAGCTCGGCAGCACGATCAAGTGGACCAACTACGACTCGGTGCAGGCCAACGTCACCAGCGAGGGCGGCCCGTTGAAGTTCGCCTCCAAGAACTTCGGCGAAGGGGGCACCTTCGAGGTGAAGGCCAGCAGGGCCGGCGTGATCCACTACGAGTGCACGCTCTACCCGGTCACGATGAACGGCACCATCGAAGTCGTCGGCTGAACTCGGCGCGCCGCCGCGCCGCCGCGCGGGACGTCAGTCGACGTGAGCGCCAGGCCCGCGCCGCGCCGCCGCGCGGGACGTC
>JASHYF010000038.1 GCA_030043235.1 Solirubrobacteraceae bacterium
CGCCGCCGCGCCCGTGGGCGCGCTCGCGCGCACGGTGGCCCTGGCGCTCGAGCACGCCGGCCCGAGCTGCGTCGTCAGCGACGTCGGCTCGACCAAGCGCGCACTCGCGCAGGCCGCGCGCGACGAGCGCTTCATCGGCGGGCACCCGCTGGCCGGCGCCGAGACCGCGGGCGTGAGGCACGCGCGCGAGGAT
Organism: Solirubrobacteraceae bacterium; assembly: GCA_030043235.1. Lineage (GTDB taxonomy): Bacteria > Actinomycetota > Thermoleophilia > Solirubrobacterales > Solirubrobacteraceae > Palsa-744. Next base: position 194 of record JASHYF010000038.1, read on the forward strand.
CTCTTCGAGGGCGCCACCTGGTATCTGACCCCGGCCAAAGGCAGCACCGCCGGCGTGCTGTACGAGCGCCTGCACCGGCTGCTCGGACGCCTCGGCGCGCACCCACTGGCGATCGACGCGGAGACCCACGATCGCCTGATGGCGTGCGTCTCGCACCTGCCGCACGTGCTCGCCAACCTGCTCGTCGCGCAGGCCACCGCGGTTCTCGCGCCGCCGGACGACGGCGAGCGCCAGCCCCAGCGCGTGCCGGCCGTGGGGCCGAGCTTTCGCGACGCCACGCGCGTGGCCGGCGCGAACAGCGCGATCTGGACGGACATCTACATGAGCAACCGCGACGCGCTGAGCGCAGCCGTCGAGGAGCTCGAGGGGCGCCTGCGCGAAGTGCGGGGCTGGCTTCAGGCGGGCGACGCGAGCGCGCTCACCACCTGGAACGAGCAGGCGCGCGCCGAGCGCGAGACGCTGCTCGGCGCGGGCCTCGTGGGCGCCCAGCGCGGCGAGCAGGTGCTCGAGCTGCGCGCCTCAGTGCCCAACCGGCCGGGTGTGATCGCGGAGATCGCGCTCGCGCTCGGCGACGCGGGCGTGAACATCCTCGACCTGGTGCTGTCCCCCTCCCAGGACAATCGCCGGGGCGTCGTCGCGCTGTGGGTCGCCGGCGAGCCGCACGCCGCGCGCGCCAGCGAGCTGATCGCCGCCCTCGGCTTCCCCGTCGCGCGGGCATGAGCAGACGGGCGTGGCGGGCGTGAGGAGACGGGCGTGAACATGCGCTTCGCGCCGGCGCGCGGACTTTCCGGCGAGCTGCGCGCGCCCGCGGACAAGTCGATCTCCCATCGCGCGGCGCTGCTCGGCGCGATGGCCTCCGAGCCGGTGCGCATCGAGCGCTACCTGCGCGCCGCCGACACGCTCTCCACGCTCGCCGCCGTACGCGCCCTCGGCGCGCTGGTCGAGCAGCACGGCGAGCACGTGCTCGTGCGCGGCGCCGGACTGCGTGGCGCGAGCGAGCCGGGGGAGCCGATCGACGTCGGCAACGCCGGCACGCTGCTGCGGCTGTTGCCCGGCTGGCTGGCCGCTCAGGAGGGATGCACGTTCACGCTCGACGGCGACGAGTCGATCCGCCGGCGCCCCGTCGACCGCATCGCCGAGCCGCTGCGCCGGATGGGCGCCGAGCTGCACGCGCGCGACGGGCGCTTTCCACCGCTGCGGATCGACGGCGCGCGGCTGCGCGCGATCTCCTACGAGCTCGAGGTGGCGAGCGCTCAGGTCAAGTCGTGCATTCTGCTCGCCGGGCTCACCGCCGACGGCGCCACCACGGTGGGAGAGCCTGCTCGCAGTCGCGATCACACCGAGCGGCTGCTGCTGCGCGCCGGCGTGGCGATCCACCGCAACGGCCTGCGCGTGACCGTCGCGAGCGCCGACGAGCTGCTGCTGGATCGCGTCACGGTGCCCGGCGACGCGAGCTCGGCCGCGTTCCTGGTCGCCGCCGGCGTGCTCGTCCCCGGCTCGCGCCTGGTGATCCGCGACGTTGGGGTCAACTGGACGCGCACGGGCTTCCTGCGCATCGTGCGGCGCATGCGCGGCATCGTGCTCGGGGATCTCGAGGCAGAGCTCGGAGAGCTCGAGGCCGACGAGCCGGTCAGCGACCTCGACGTCGCCCACGGCGCGCTCGAGGGCACCACAGTGGGAGCCGAGGAGGTGCCGCTCGCCATCGACGAGCTGCCGCTCGTGGCGCTGCTGGGCTGCTTCGCCGAGGGTGAGACGGTCGTGCGCGGCGCCCAGGAGCTGCGCGTAAAGGAGTCAGACCGCATCGCCGGCGTCGTCGAGGGGCTGCGCGGCCTCGGTGCGGACATCGAGGCCGCTCCCGACGGCTTTGCCGTGCGCGGCGGCGGCGGCCTGCGCGGCGGGGTGATCGACGCGCGCGGCGACCATCGCCTGGCGATGATGGGCGCCGTGGCCGGTCTCGCCTCGCGCGAGGGCGTGGAGGTGCTGGGCATGGACGCCGCCGCGGTGTCCTATCCCGCCTTCGTCGAGGATCTGACGCGCCTCGGCGGAAGCCACGATGAGCGCTCATGGTCATAGCGATCGACGGCCCCGCCGGCGCCGGCAAGTCCACGGTCGCGCGCGCGCTCGCCCACGAGCTCGGCTTCGCCTACCTCGACACCGGCGCGATGTACCGCTGCGTGGCGCTGGCCGCGCTCGAGCGCACGGGGGGCGAACTGCCCGAGCGACCCGGCGTCCTGGGCGAGCTTGCCCGTGAGCTCACGATCGAGATCGGCGAGGTGCCCGCGCCGGAGGCGATGGCGCACGCACGCGTCCTGCTGGACGGGCGTGAGGTCAGCGAGGCGATCCGCGCGCCGGAGGTCTCCGAGGCGGCCTCCGCGGTCGCGGCCGACGCGCAGGTGCGAGAGGCGCTCGTGGCCAAGCAGCGCCAGCTGCTCGCCGCCGGGGACTGGGTCGCCGAGGGTCGCGACATCGGCACCGTCGTGGTCCCCGACGCCGCCGTGAAGGTGTTCCTCACGGCGAGCGCACGCGAGCGCGCCCGCAGGCGCACGGCTGAGCTCGGCGGCGAGCTCTCCACGGTGCTCGCCGAGCAGGCGATCCGCGATCAGCGCGACAGCAGCCGCGCCCACAGTCCCCTGCGGGCCGCGCCCGGCGCCATCGCACTGGACACGAGCGCGCTGAGCGTCGAGGAGGTGGTTCAGCAGATAGCCCAGCTCGCCCGCGCGCGGACGGCCGAGCGGGCCCAGCCGCGCGAGCGTGGCGCCGGCGTCCACGACGCCGAACGTAGATCCCGCACCTGATCGATCGCTCACCTTGCTTACGTGCTTGCCGAACGTGGCCGCTCGCCCGAGCGATCGCTCACCTACCTACTCACCTACCTATGTACGTCACATAGCCCTTGGTGTTGTGGATCGTGACGACGAACGGCGTCTCGATCTTCTTGTGGGGCTTCTTGGCCGTGACGGTCGTGGCGATGCACACGAATTTGCCCGGCTTCTGTTCCACCTTGGACTGGCACACGACCGTCGAGGAGAGGTGGCGCTGGGCGAGGATGCTGCGTTTGATCGCGCGCTCGACGCGGACCACGTTGAGGTCCACCTTCCTCGCGGGGGTGCTCGATCCGCAGCCGCCGACGAGGACCGCGCACGCCATCGCCACGGCGCTCAGCGCAGTTCCTCCACGGACCCCAGTCCCACCGGCAAGCGCCGATCCCCACGATCCCCCGGCACGGATATGCATGGCGGGGATGCTACCAGTGGCATCTGCTCGCGGCCCGCCGGCCGGCGCTTTCACGCGGGCGCGAAAGCGCATGACCCGCCTCAACCAGGCCCACGTGCGGCTCAACGAAACAGCTTCGAGACGCGGGAGCCGGCCTGACACCACACTGTGGCGCAGTTTCTGGTACGGTACGCAGATAACGTGGCTCGAGTGCGTTTCTCGGGCTGCCACGACTGCAGAACAGCAGTTGGGGGAAACCAACGCGCAACGACATGGAGGGAGATGAATGCGCCAGCACCGGTGGACCGGCCAGCGTCGCGGGTCCAAGCACAGCACGCGCGCTAAGCGTCTGACGGGACGGATCGGTCTGCTCGTCAGCGCGCTCAGCGTCATAGCGTTCCTCGGCAGTGCACAGGCCGCCTCAGCGGCGGTCTTCGAAGTGACGAGCATCTCACCCACCTCGGGGTGCCCGGGGACGGTGATCAAGATCACGGGCAAACACTTCGAGCCGGGCGGCTTTTCCTTCCCGGGCAAGTCCGAGGTCGCCTGGACCGACGGGTCGGTGGGGACGGAATACGGCGAACTGACGATCACGAGCGAAACGCAGGCCACGGCGATTGTGCCGATGGTCCTTCAGATGGGCTCGAACTACACGGGCAAAATGACCATTGCTGGTTGGGACGGAAGCGTCTGGCAACCGTCCTTCACCTTCATCAACCTGATCGTCTGCCTCGAAGGAAAAGAAGGCAAAGAAGGCAAAGAAGGAAAAGAAGGAAAAGAAGGCAAAGCGGGCGCCGAAGGCAAGGAAGGCAAAGAAGGCAAAGAAGGCAAAGCGGGCGCCGAAGGAAAAGAAGGCAAAGCGGGCGCCGAAGGAAAAGAAGGCAAGGAAGGCAAAGAGGGCGCCGAAGGCAAGGAAGGCAAGGAAGGCAAGGAAGGTAAAGAAGGCAAGGAAGGCAAGGAAGGCAAGGAAGGCAAGGAAGGAAAAGAAGGCAAGGAAGGCAAGGAAGGTAAAGAAGGTAAAGAAGGCAAGGAAGGTAAAGAAGGCAAAGAAGGGACGGAAGGCAAGGAAGGTAAAGAAGGTAAAGAAGGCAAAGAAGGTAAAGAAGGCAAAGCTGGCGCCGAAGGTAAAGAAGGTAAAGAAGGGGCCGAAGGTAAAGAAGGCAAAGAAGGAGCCGAAGGCAAGGAAGGCAAAGAAGGGAAAGAAGGGAAAGAAGGCAAAGAAGGGAAAGAAGGGAAAGAAGGCGCCCAAGGCGTAAAAGGCGAAACGGGCGCTGAAGGGAGAGAAGGTAAAGAAGGCAAAGAAGGCTACGAAGGCAAAGAAGGCTACGAAGGTAAAGAAGGCAAAGAAGGCTACGAAGGCAAAGAAGGCAAAGAAGGCAAAGAAGGGGCGCAGGGAGTAGAAGGCAAAGAAGGCAAGGAAGGCAAGGAAGGCAAAGAAGGAGCCGCCGGCAAGGAAGGCAAAGAAGGCAAAGAAGGAGCCGCCGGCAAGGAAGGCAAAGAAGGAGCCGCCGGCAAGGAAGGCAAAGAAGGA
>JASHYF010000362.1 GCA_030043235.1 Solirubrobacteraceae bacterium
GGCTCTGCAATGCAGAAAATCGGGGGCTCGCGCCGCAATTCGCGCCAGTCCCCGCGAAAAACAGGTTGAGGGTTTACGGAAGGGGGGAGATTCGAACTCCCGAGACGGGGGTTGCCCGCCTGCCGGTTTTCAAGACCGGTGCATTCAACCGCTCTGCCACCCTTCCAAGCGCGACTGACGACAGGCTAGTCGATCCCTCCAGCCATCGCGGACGTGTGGCTCAGGCGATCATCCGGCGGCCGGGCGCGGCGGCGGACTCCACGATTCCGCCTTCGCTGGCGAGTACGCGGACGCGGGCTTCGACGTGCGCTTCAGGCTCGTTGAACGAAAGCCGCCAAGTCCGTCGCGCTCTGGGTTGCGTACGCCGGTCAGGCTGAGGCCGGCTCGAGGTCTGGGTCGGGATCGGGAAGCGCCCTCACCAGCTCTCGCCGCGAGCCGATGCCGAGCTTGGTGAACACCTTGCGCAAGTGCCACTCGACTGCGCGGGGGCTGAGGAACAGGCGGCCGCCGATCTCCGGGTTGGACGGTCCCGCGCGCGCGAGCATCGCGATCTGTCGCTCTTGGGCGGTGAGGTCGTCGCGGGTCTCGGGCGTGCTTTCGGGAAGCCTTTCGCCCGTGACGAGCAGCTCATGCCGGGCGCGCTCAGCGAAGTGGCTCATACCTATCCCCGACAGCAGGTCGAGCGCAGTACGCAGTTGCTGGCGCGCCTGGACGCGCCGGTTCTGGAGGCGCAGCCACTCGCCGAAGAGCAGATGCGCACGCGCGAGCTCCGGACGCAGCCGCGTCCGCCCGAGGCGCTCGATCGCCTCCCGATAGAGACTCTCGGCTGCGTCCCCGTGGGCGAGCAGGGCCCGCGCGCGGGCCTCGAGACCACGACTCCAGTCGTTGGCGCTTGCGTCGTTGCGTTCGGCAAGCCGATCAGTCGCGCTACGCGCCAGCTCCATCTCGCCGCATCCGGCGGCGGCTTCGACGAGCTCGATCAGCCCCCACATCGACGTGACGAGCTCGGGCACGTCATCGCTGGCATCCTGGGCTGGCGCCAGCGCCTCGCGGTGGCGGCCGCGGCCATTCAAGACGATGGCCTGAGCCGGGCTCGCGTACACGACCGCGTTTCCCTGCCCACCGGCGCTGGCCTGACTGACGGTGCTGTCGATCAGCGCGGAGAGGCGGGCTGCATTGCCCTGGTAGGCGGCCAAGTAGATCGCGCCGTACTGCAACACGGGGGTCCCCGTGGCCTCCGTGACGACGTCGGCCTCCGCGATCAACTGCTCCGCCCTGCCGTACTCCCCGGCCAGCGCGACCGCCTGGGCCATGATGTTTCCCGTCACGCGCGCACGCCTGGCCGTGTAGTCGTCTGCAGCAGCCGCTCGGGAGGCACGAGAAGCACAGAGCAGCCACCGTGGTGCACGACCCGCCGGCTCACGCTGCCCAGCACGCCCACCCCCATGCGCCTGCGGCTGCTCATCACAACCAACGAGGCCTCGAGGCGCATGGACGCGGCGATGATCGTCTCGTCGGCGTTCCCGGACTCGATCACCGCAGGATCGCCGTCGACGCCCTCCAGCTCGAGGTCCTGCACCTGCGCATCGATCCGCGCTCGGCGAGCAAGCGAACGCCGTCCAAGCGCGTGAACCAGCGTCAACGCCGACCCCGCCTGGCCGGCGAGCCGGCTCGCGAACACGACGAGCTCGTCCGAGCCGCGCAAGCCGTCGCTCGCGACGAGCATACGCTCGGCGAAACCAACAGCACCTCCGGCCGGGCGTGCGAACAGCATCGGGATCGACAACGAACGAATCGCCGTGTCGGTCACGCCGCTGAACAACATCCCCGCCAACAGCGACCTTGGCGGCGCCCCGAGCGCGAGCAGGTCGTGCCCGACGGCCCAATCGCTGACGACCTGGTGCACCGGCCTGGCCGGGTCGACCTCGATCCTGCACGACACCCCACCCCGGTCCGCGAGCATGGTCGCATGCTCGACGATCCTCGTAGCGTCCAAACGCTGGCCGGCTTCTTTGCGCAGCGACGTCACGACCAAGATGGTCAAGTGCCCGCCCGGCCCCAGCAGGCTTGCCGCCTGCTCCACCGCCGCGTAGCTCCCGTCGCCGCCGTCCACCCCACACAGCGCCTCCCCGAACACCCGCCTCGGACCGTCCGACGGCAGCTCGCCATGCGCAGCCCGGTAGCAGCCGGGGTGGTAGATCGCTTCTCCCCTCACAGGCGGCCGCGACTCGAACGCCAGCGTGCTGCGACGCACCCCGGCCCCGCCCACTATCACAAGCGGCTCGTGCCTGCCGATCACCGCACCGCACCTCATGCACGTCGCCGACAACATGTGCTTCTCCACCGCCATGAGCACATGCTCACTCTCGACGCGCCGCGTGACAACCGTGTTTCGATGCACAATGACGACGAATCTACGGTCCCTTGCCACGGCTTCGCTGCAACCATCCACACGGTGGCCGCTCGCGCCTGTGGGCGCGTGAACGCCAGCAGGCGCGCCCTGGCTGCACCACAGGTGCTGCCGGTCAACGTGGTCGCCCCGTACCTGCTGACTGCGCTCATCGAGGAGCCGCGCGAGGCTTGCGTGTGGCCGTTGCTGCTGGGCCGGGTTGCTGGCCAAGCTGAACCGTCGATCTTCCCCGCCGTTGACGGAGCTGGTGGTCTGGCCCCTCCAGGCAAGCGGGGGCGGTTCTCAGACGGCGACACGCGGCCCACGCTCAAGGCTTCGATGTATCCGCAGCTTGCCACAGGGACGCTCCGGGATTTCCGCAGGCAACGGATGAGTTTTTGCGGATGACATGGCCATCGGGCCGGGGTACGGTCGCTGCGAACAGGCAGAAACTGCGGAGTCCGAGCCCGACCAAAGCGCAGCCGGATTCGCCGATCAGCTTTTGCGAAGCCCTAGAGGGACAGAGGTCCCAGAGGTGGTGCAGCTGATGCCCGAGACAAAGACCCAGCGCCGACCGGCGGCGAAGAAGAAGGTGGCTTCCCCCGCGCGTCGTGCATCTCACCGGCAGCGACGTGGCAGAGAGGCAGTCGATCGGACCACGGAGCTCTCCGAGGACGTGCTCAAGTCGCTCGATGACGGTGCAAGGACCGCGATCGATGCGGTGCGCAAGTTCGTTGAGACGGTGGACAAGGAGCTGCCGCCACGCGGAGAGGGCCCGTCCAGGAGGGAGGAGATTACCGACTCCGCCCTGGAGATGGCTCAGCGGCTGGTCCACACGCAATACGAGTTCCTCCGCAAGGTCGTCGACAGCGCAGGCAAGACGCTGAGTAGATCAGACGACGCGGAGTAGTCCGGCGACGCGGGGGCGGCCGAGTCGCACTCGGCCGCCCCCGCCGGTGTAACCGAGATCCTGAAAGGTGGTGGAGCAGATGTCGGCAGGGGTGAAGATCCAACGCCGCCCGACGCCCAGGCAGCGAGTGGCTGCTCGCAAGCGCCGTGCGTCCGATGACAGCGCCAGCCAGGGCGGCCAGAGCAATTGCTATGAGTTCGTCGATCGGATGATGGAGATGAACAGGACGGGTGAGCTGCGCTCGCCGGTCTCGCAGACTCTCGACATGCACCTCGTGGAGTTCGCGCGCGGTGAGGCCGTCTACGAGATGCCCGCACGTGAGGAGCTCGGCAATCCGCTCGGAGTGATACAGGGCGGGGTGGCCACGGCGCTCGCGGATGCGGCGATGGCAGCTGCGACGACGACGATCCTCACCGACGAGGAGATCCGCAGCAGCGCGATCACCACGATCGACATCTTCGCCCGCTTCATCAGGCCGGTGAACGCAAAGAAGGTCGAGCGGCTGCGCGCACAGGCGAAGGTCGTGCGCGCCGGCGGGCGGCTCGTGTGGACCGAGGCCGACGTGCTGGCCGACGGCGAGCTCGTGGGCAAGTTCGCCTCGACGGGCATCCGCGTCGCGTTCGACCCTCAATCCTACCTTTCCGGGAACGGGCGCTCCCATGAGTGAACCCGGCCCGCAGGTGATGGCGCGCTTCGTCGGCGCCGAGAACGTTGAGCGCGGGCGCAACTACCTCGAGCAGCTCGATCCGGAGCTGCACCGCCACATCATCGACTTCGTCTACGGCGAGGTCTACGCCGGCGAGACCCTGGACACCAAGACGCGCGCGCTGTGCACCGTGGCGATGCTCGCAACGCTCGGCCAGCAGCTACAGCTCGGCGTCTACGTCCAGGCGGCTCGCCGGCAGGGCGCGAGCGAGCAGGAGATCCGCGAAGTGCTGCGCCAGGTCGCCGTGTACGCGGGGTTCCCGAGCGCGTGGAACGCGCTGGCTACGATGAACGCCGCGCTCGAGCGCTTCGAGGAGACCGGCCAGCAGAGTCAACCCCCCGCCGGGGCGCTCAGCGGCTGATCGACCCGGTCTGCGGGCCGAGCACGCTCTGCCGCGGCGAGGAGCTCGCGCATGGACTGCTCGATTCCCTTACACAGCACGTCGATGTCCGCGGCATTGTCATAGTCACTGGTGACGCCGAACGTCAGCCCGCCGTCGTAGGAGAAGATCGCCACGCCGATGCGAAGTGCCCTGCGATCGGAACGTAGGGAAGTCACTCGAGCATCCGGCGCCCGGCCGCGAACAGCGCTCGCTGAGGCCCGGGGACGTTGGTCGTGACCGTGTTGACGCTGTGCTGCGGCACGCGGGTGGCGGCGCGCAGGGCGAGCGCGAGCAGCATCGCGCGTGCAAACCCGCTGAGCCCCAACAGGACATCGCGCGCGACGGCTTCGCCGGACTCCTTGAGGTGCTCCATCTGCGCGTGCACGGCGGCGAGCCGCTGCACGGGGTCCTCGATCCCCACCTAGATAGAGATCACTGAGACGCGGCCCTTTACACCGATCGATCTCATATCACTCGCACGACGTGGTCGGTAGCAGTCCACGTCGTCGGGCCGGCGGCGTGGCCGGCGGTTCCCGGACGTGAGCCTTCTGCCTCGAAAGCGAGCGTGCGAACGGACACCGCTCACGCTGCTGGCTCGGACGAGCGGCAGGCGCACGGACCTCGGGTCGCGACACGTCCGCTTGCGCCGGGCGAAGCAGACGCGCTCGCTTCGCCGCCCTGGACGCTCGAGACTCGTCCAACCGAGCAGTCTCGGCGGTGTCCACTCGCACGCTCGCGTGCGTTACGAAGCGCTCGTGTCGCGCGGGTCAGCCGACGGGGACGTCGGTGCGTGAGGCCGATACGCGGGCCCGACCGAAACGATCGTCGCGGCGTAGCGAAGCGACGCCGCTATGACGTGATCGGCCCGCCGGTAAGGTCAGCGTCGCTGGGCTGGGGCGCCGCGCGCGCTGCGGAAGCGGGCGGCGACTTCTCGTGTTGCGGCTTCCGCGCCAAGGGGATAGATGTGCAGCGCGTCCACACCGGGAGTCATCGCGAGCTTGGTGGCCAGTTCAGTAGCGAGTTCGACTCCGCCGCCGTTAGCGATCTGCCGGTAGGCAGCTTCTGGGATCAGGCAGCCGGGGAGTCGCCTGGCCCTGTCGGCCATGCGCTCGTTCCTCAACAACGCGAGGCCCGCGAAGAACCTGACGCCGGACAACAGGTCGCCGACGCGGCCGAAGAAGGCTTCGAGTGCGTCGAGGTCGAAGATCATCTGGGACTGGACGAAGTCCGCGCCCGCAGCGAGCTTGCGTTCGAGTAGCCGGATCTCGCGCTCCGGGTCCGCCGCGAACGGATTCACGACAGCCCCGATCGCTAGCTGCTGCGGCCCCGCCCATGTCTTGGCGTGCTTGATGAGGGCTGTCGTGGTGAGGTCTTTGACGCGGGGGATGTCGCCGACCGGGTCGCCTTGCACGCACAGGACGCCCTCGGAGCCGAGAGCGGCGGCCCCAACGATCTGGGACTGAAGCGCCAGCCGGTTGCGGTCTCGGCAGGACACGTGGACGACCGTCGCGACTCCCTGCTCTCGCGCGAGCGCGACGGCAGCCAGAGGCGACATTCGCGGCTGGCCAGCGTGGTTGTCGGTCAAGCCGACAACGTCCACCGTGTCGGCGAGCACGGCTATGCGCTCGCGCACGCGCAGAGCATCGGGCGTTGCAGGCAGCGATATCTCAGCGGAGGTAAGGGCAGCCGAGAGCATCCCGGCAGGCTATCTATCGCGTGCGGACCCCAGCAGCAGGCGTCCCGTCCGGACCCAGCGAACACGCCTGCAGCGGACGAACCCAGGCGCTTCACCGGACTCTGACCGCGCGCCTGCTTTCGTTCCTTTGGGGCACTCTGCCGCCGCTCGAATCGGCGTGTCGACACTGCTGCTTCCGCTCCCTCGCGCGCAAACGCAGGAGCACGACCAACTCGTCACCGGACCGCTGGTCCTCGTCTCTATGAAGGAGGCACCTGATGAGCGCCGAGCGAGACCCCTCCTACCAGACGAAAGCGGAAGCGAGCCGAGCTAACGCTTTTGTCAAATCTCCCGGAGCTACGGGTGCCGCGCTGGCGGTTCAATCCCGCCCATTCGCGCCGCGGTGGGCCACGCCCAAGCCAAGCAGCGAGCGGCCGATCGTGACGGGGTGGCTCACCAGCGTCGAGATCCGCCCAGCCAGCGAGCTTGGGTCGTGCGCGAGCCCGAGTTGGCGCAGGATGGTCGCCTGGTCGAAGTACACGCGCTCGCACAAGATTCGCTCGTCGTCGAAGATGAAGAACGCCGTCATGCGACAGCGAAACGCCCGCCCGGTTGGCGCTAGCGACCGCAGCCGTCCGAGATGCGTGCCGAGCAGGTCGAACTCCACCACCACGCCGTCGTCGGTGTGATGCAGCGCGATCAGATCGTTGCGCTGATCAGGGAACGCCGCACGCGTCTCGGCGTAGTAGCGGCGCACCTCCTGCTCCCCGTCGAACACGTCGCCGGTGGGGATGATCTCGTAGCGGGGATGGGCGAAGGTGGCGATCGTGGCGTCGAAGTCGTGGTGGTTCTCCGACTCCATGTGCTCGCGCACGACGGCCTCCCGCCGCTGGCGTAGGGTAAGGGCCGGGGCACTCTGCTGGACATCGCCCACGCCCCACTTCTAGCACTCGCCGGCGCTAGCAGTCGGCAAGCCCCAGCCCGCCTTCGCGCTTTGCGCGAAAAGGATGCGCCCCCTGCGTAGCCCGCGAGACGATTCTCGATCGCGCCGACGGAGGCCCGGTAGACGACCGCCTACGCTGAGGCGAAGCGAGCGTCTGACGACCTGGCGACGAGATGCCCGCTGGTCGTCCGGACCGGGCGTCTGGAGCGAAGCTCGGCGGACGCTCGCAAGGCGCGCGAAGCGACACTCTGCGTAAGCCTGCATAGGGGGGCTGCCCGAAGCGCGAACGACCCTTCGTCCTCCGTGACGCTTGGGACGAGAAAGGCTCGTTCTCTGGGGCGCGGGGAGCATAATTGTCGCATGCCGGCGGTGATGCCCGAGACGCGCTATGCCAAGGCGCCTGACGGGGTTCACATCGCCTATCAGGTGGTGGGGTCGGGCCCGTTCGATCTGATCTTCGCCAACTCCTGGTGCTCGCACGTCGAGTTCTTGTGGAGTCGGCCGGCCGCGGTGCGCTTCTATGAGGAACTGTCGTCGTTCTGCCGGCTGATCCTGTTCGATAAGCGCGGCGTGGGGCTGTCCGATCCGATCGCGGGGGTACCGACGATGGAGGATCGGATGGGCGACATGTGTGCGGTGCTTGACGCCGTTGGCTCGCAACGCGCCGCGCTACTGGGGACTTCGGAGGGTGCCTGTGCGTGCATCGTGTTTGCCGCGACCTACCCGCAGCGCACGAGCGCGATGGTCGTTTTCAGCCCCTTCGTGGTGGGGATGGCCGACGAGGAGTGTCCATGGGCTTGGACGTCCGAGTTCTGGGATCTCTTCCGGGAGGCGATGGAGAATAGCTGGGGGACTCCCGATGGCAGCGGGGTGGAGTTCTGCACGCCGAGCCTGATCGGCGACCCGACAGCGCGGGACTGGTACGCGCACTATTGGCGCTCGGCGGCCACTCCCGGCGCCGCCCTGGCGCAGCTTGAGGTCAACACTGAAATCGACATACGCCCGGTGCTGGCGACCGTGCGGGTGCCCACGTTGGTGCTGCACCGAACCGACGAGCAGTGGGTCAACGTCAACTACGGTCGCTACACGGCGGCCCACATCCCCGGCGCGACGCTGGTCGAGCTGGCCGGCACCGACCACTACCCGTGGGAGCAGAACGCCGACGAGGTGGTCGGCCAGATCGAGGAGTTTCTCACCGGTGCCCGACGCGAGCGCGACGATGACCGAGTGTTGGCCACCGTGCTGTTCACCGACATCGTGGAGTCGACCGAGCGGGCGAGCGAGGTCGGCGACCGAAGCTGGCGCGAGCTCCTGGACGCTCACGACGAGATGGTCAGAAGGCAGCTTGAGCGGTTCTCTGGAAACGAAGTCAAGAGCACCGGGGACGGCTTCCTGGCCACCTTCGACGGCCCCGCACGCGGCATCCGCTGCGCCCTGGCCATCAGCGACGGCGCACGACGGCTCGGGATCGGCGTACGCGCCGGCCTACACACCGGTGAGCTAGAGCGCCGCGGCGACGACGTCGGCGGGATCGCCGTGCACATCGGAAGCCGGGTCGCCGCGCTGGCGCAAGCCGACGAGGTGCTCGTGTCATCGACGGTCAAGGATCTGGTTGCTGGCTCCCGCATCGAGTTCGCCGATCGAGGCGAACATGCGCTCAAAGGGGTGCCAGGCACATGGCGCCTGTTCGTCGTCGTTGCCTGACGACTGACCTACCCCCCGACTCTCACCCTCGGCGCGCGCGCCATCTCCTTCGCTTGACGGCGACGGCAACGAGTGTCGCTCCACGGCGGTTCCGAGCGCCCGCACGACTGAGCTGCCCCCTCCCGCCTCGGACGAGCACCGAGCGCGCGCTCGCCGCGCTCCTACTTTCGATTGCGGTCGGCGCGATGCGGAAGCCCGTGGCGGCCGATTGGCGCCGCTTCCTAGACCTGCCCTGGAACGGACGCGGCACAACGGGACGGCGATCGCCACAGTTCTGCTTACCCAGGAAAGCAGGAGTCCGTCATTCCGACGATCGGAGCCTTACCCGCTCTGACGCTCGGGTTGGCTCGTGCGGCCGTCAGTCATAATCGGGCCATGCGTCGCCTGTGGCGGAGGAGGCTGTTCGTCGGCTTGTGGGGTCTGAACCGCCCCGGTCATGGGCAATCAGGTCCGTGGTATCCACGCACAGCGTGTCCAGGACCGCCAGCACGTCATCGGCGAGATCCTGCTTGAGGTAGCCCTGCGCGGGCGCATCGCTCCAGCCGAGGCCGCGCAAGTCGGGAAGAACGCAGCGGCGACGCTGCGCGAGCTCGGGCAGGACCTTGCGCCACTCGTACCAGTGCTGGGGCCACCCGTGGAGGAGCACCAATGGCTCCGCGTCCGCCGGTCCGGCGAGCGCGACGTGGAAGCGCAGGCCGCGCGCGTGGACCATGCGATGGTCGATCTCGACACCCGGAACTTGTGGGAACGGAGGTTGCGCCGTCGCGTCCCAGGTTGTCGCACGTGCGCCGCCTTCCTCGTGCGCCATGCCTCAGTCCTCAAGCCACCTGCTCGTGGCGATGAGCTCCGCGTGCTCCAGCGCGGCAGCCCGGTGCACATGGACCTCGGCGTACTCCGCGCTGGTGACCATCTGGACGAACGCAGCCGGCGTCGGGTACTCCACCACAAGGATCGCGTCCCACCACGGCCGCGGCCCGTCTCCGATCACGAACGCGTTCGCGGTTCCACCGTAGAGCCCCCTCGCCCCCACCGCCTCCAGGTGCGGGCGAACCTCCCGCGCGTAGCGTTCGTAGTGCGCTGCACCGTCGGGCTGCTTGAACTGCAGCAGGTTAATCATCACGACGGGCTGCTCGCCGGGCAGCTCGGCGAGCAGCGCGCTCTGCTCTGCTGTTGGACGTATCGGTTCGGCCATCACATGCTCACAGTGTGGATAATAACAGTAGTCGTGTTATAGTATCACCCGCGATGCACGAGCAAGCTGAGTCCACGGTGCGGTCGGCCAAGACCGGCCCCGGGCAGCATCTGCCGGCCACCACTTCGAATGGAGGCCGTCGCCGGGAGCCCGTGCAGGCACGCAGCCGACGCACGGTTGAACGCATCCTCGAGGCAGCCGAGGCGATCATCGGCGAGCAGGGGGTTGAGGCGGCCACCACCCGCGCGATCGCCGAGCGCGCGGGTGTGGTCGCTCCGTCGCTCTACCGTTTCTTCGAGGACCGCGACGCGATCTTCGATGCGCTGCTGGAAGCGATGCTCGAGAAGCTCGAAGCGGCCACGGAGGAGGCCGAGCGCGGTTTTCGTGGCGCCTCGGTCGAGGCGTTCGTGCGCCTGGAGTTCGACGTCCACGTCTCCTTCTACGAAGACCATCCCAGCCTCGCGCGCCTGTGGCACGGAGGCCGGGCGTCGCCCACCGTCGTCGACGTCGTCCACCGGCGCAACCAGCGACTCGCCCGGCGCCTTCAGCGCGCCCTCACCGGGGCGCGGCTCGTGGATTCCGCTGCCCCGGGGCTCGTCTTCGACCTGCTCGTCGAATACGGCGACCGCACGCTCGAGATCGCCTTGCGCGAGGGGCCGCACGCCAATCACGACGTGATCGACGTCGGCGTAGCCGGGCTCACGGCTTTTGCCGAGCACTGGGCGCCTCGGGCTCCCATCAACCGTCCCAAGCAGCAAAGGAGCAAGAAATGACCGAGATCACAGGCGGCGAGCTTTTCGCGCGCGCCCTGCGGGCCGAGGGGATCGAGTTCCTCTTCGGGCTACCTTCCCCCGAGGTCGATCCGCTGTTTGCCGAGCTCGACGCCCACGGCATCAGGCTCGTCCCGGTGCGCCACGAGGCCGCCGGTGTGCACATGGCCGAAGGCCTCTACAAGAGCACCGGGAAGGTCGCCGCGGTGCTCGGCAACCCCGGGCCCGGCTCCGCGAACCTGCTCCCGGGCGTGATCACGGCTCTGCACGAGGGCGTGCCCGTGCTCGCGATCACCTCGCAGCACAGACTCGGCGTCGTCTACCCCTCCCCTCCGTCGACCTTCCAGGGCCAGGATCAGCTCGAACTGTTCCGTCCCGCGGTCAAGTGGGGCGGGCCGATCTTCGAATGGGCGCGGATTCCCGAGGTCTTGCGCCTCGCCTTCCGCGAAATGTGGAACGGCCGGCCGGGACCCGTGCACATCGAGCTGCCGGCGCCGATCCTCTACGAGGCCGGCGAGGACGAGCGCGTCCGCGTCCTCCCGGCAGCGGCGTATCGCGCGGGAGCACCACAGCCGAGCGTGCGGCAGCTCGACGAGGCCGCGGCGATGCTCGCTGGCGCGCGCCGCCCGCTCGTGATCGCGGGCGCCGGCGTGGACCGCGCGGGCGCGCGCGAGGCCACGCTTCAGATCACCGAGCTCCTCGCGTGCCCCGCTATCCCCACAATGGCCGGCCGCGCGAGCGTACCGGGCGACCACCCTAGCTACGTCTTCGGCTTCGGCCCTGCCGGTGACGCGGCGCGCCGCGAGGCGGACGTGATCCTCGTCGCCGGCTCGCGCATGGGCAATCTCGACGTTCCCTACGACGCCTACTGGGGCGAGCCGGAGGGAAAGCGGCTCATCCAGATCGACATCGATCCGCGGCACATCGGCGTCACGCGCCCCGTCGAGCTCGCGATCCTCGCGGACGCGCGCGTGGCCCTCGAGGGGATCGCCGAGCGGCTCGCGGCGATGGAGCTCTCAGGACGGGAGGGCACCGATCTAGCGCGCTACCGCGAGATCGACGAGCGCGTGAAGCTCGAACAGGCCGGCCCGATCCTTGAGTGGCAAGGACCTGGTGTCCATCCGGCACATGCTCTCGGCGCGATCGGCGCGTTCTTCGGCGCCGACGCCCTCTACACCGTCGACGGCGGCAACACCGCGTTGTGGGGGTATTCGCTCCTGCCGCCCACGCGTCCCCGCTCCTACCACACGATCCTCGAGCTGGGGATGCTCGGCACCGGCATCCCGTCGGCGATCGGCGCGAAGCTCGGGGCGCCGGATCGCGAGGTCGTGTGTGTGACCGGCGACGGCGCCGCGGGCTTCAACATCATGGAGATGCAGAGCGCCGCTCGCGAGGGATTGGCGCTGACGGTGATCGTCTTCGCGGAGGGAAGCTGGACGATGGAGGAGCCCAACGAGCTCGAGCTCTACGGGAAGACCTTCGGAACGGCACAGGGAGAGATCCGGTGGGACATCGTCGCGCAGGGACTCGGCTGTCACGGCGAGTACGTGGAGCACATCGAGGACCTCGACGGTGCGCTACGCCGGTCGCACGAGCACGACGGCCCGCGTGTGATCTGCGTGCGCAGCGACCACGACGCCAACCTCAACGTTCCGCCCGACATGCTCGCCCGCTTCTTCGAGGTCTACAACGGACCCGCGGCGAGCGATGTCGAGCCGGCCGACAAGACAGCTCCCGTGGCCGCGTGAACACCAATCAGAAGGGAACAACGATGACCTCACACGTCAGCCTGACGGGACAAGTCGCGGTGGTCACCGGCGCGGGGTCGGGCATCGGCCGCGCGAGCGCGCTGCTGCTCGCGCGCCACGGCGCACGGGTTCACGCAGCCGATCTCAACGGCGCGAGCGCCGAGGCAGTCGCCGCTGAGATCGACAAGACCGGGGGTGCAGCCGTGCCACACACGCTCGACGTCTCCGACCCGGGTGCCCTCGAGGCGCTCGCCGAGTGGGTGTTCGCCGCCGAGAGGCACGTCGACGTTCTGCACAACAACGCTGGCATCGGCCATGCCGCCAACATCGAGGCCACGACGATCGCGGACTGGCAGCGCGTAATCGGCGTGAACCTGCTCGGCGTCGCCTACGGGATTCAGGCATTCGTGCCAAGGATGCTCCGCCAAGGCCGCCCAGCCTCGGTGATCAACACGGCGTCGATGGCCGGGATCGTGCCGACCGCGAAGATGGCCCCCTACTGCGCATCCAAGTACGGGGTTGTCGGACTAAGCGAGGCGCTCAACGCCGAGCTCTCGGGGCGAGGAATCCACGTCAGCGCGATCTGCCCGGGCATCATTGACACGCCGATCATCGCGACGGGGATTATGCGCGGAGACGTCGCTGCGATTCAGGGTAAGGCGAGCGACTTCTACGCCCGGCGCGGCGCCTCGCCCGACGAGGTCGCTGAGGCCGTGCTTCGGACGATCGCCAAACACCGGCTAATCGTTCCCGTCCCGCGCCGACAGGTCACGATCCCATACCTGCTACATCGCCTTTCACCGCAGCTAACGCAGCCGCTCGCGCGCGGCTTCGAGAGGATCGTCAGCCGCGGGTAGGTGCACGTCACCATGCTCCTCTGGTGGGAAGCGGCAAGGAGGGCGCGCTGCTGCTGTGCGCGGTGTGCGAGCGTCAGCCGAGATCAGCTCCAGACGCAGGGTCAGCGGCGAGGCGCCGATGCTGGCTTTTCAGCCGGTGGTCTCCTCGCCGCTGCCCTCCGAACCGGACTTGCGAGTCCCCCCGCATCCGGCTCTCCATGAGCACATCGAGCGGTTGCCCGCTCCTGCAGCTGGCGTTGAACGTGAAGTACCCGCTGCCGTAAGACAACGGAGCGCCGGTATTCACCGGCGAGCTCCTCCCGTCCGAGTGGTGCTGCGTGCTCACTGGACCCCTTCGCCCTGTGGACGGCTTTCCCGCCCTCCCTGGTGGGTCGTTACTCCCACGACTACTACGGGTCCTCCGCCACGCCCCGGCGGCAACAGCGGACGGTGCGCCTGCCCCGGACCCCAAGCGGCGGGTCCGGCGGGCACCGCCGGGACGCTTCCCACGTTCACTATCAACCGGTTGGCAGGGTCGGCGCCCAGCTGTACCCCGGGGACATCGCCGCGCGCTACCGCAACACTCCACGCAGCCTCGCCCACCCGATCAGCAAACGGGTGGACAAGACGGTCCCAAGCAAGCAACGGGACCGAGCATCCCAACAGCCCATAGCCGCCAGTTTCGGGGCTGCTGTCCTGTATCGGGGCTTCTGACACTGGTTCGTCTCCTACACCTTTCTGCCTCGCTACCGCACCCGGCCCGCTGGCGGCAGACCGTTGCTCGATCGTCAGGGGCTGCTCC
>JASHYF010000363.1 GCA_030043235.1 Solirubrobacteraceae bacterium
CCACCCTCGTGCGCGCCGCCGTCCTCGTGCGCGGCGACGGGTGCGGCGTGCGCCTGGGCGAGGCTGATCGCGCCGCGCTCGAGGCGGCTCTGGCCCCCGCGAACCGGCTCGGGCACCGTTCGCCACAGGGTGCGCGCCACCCACACGCCGGGGATCGCGAGCAGCATGAACGCGGCCCTCCAGGAGATCGCGCTGGCGATCGTGCCTCCGACGATGAAGCCCGCGGCGGAGCCGGCGATCTCGCCGCCGAGGATGTATGCGTACACGCGCCCGCGTTCGTGAGACGGAAAGTAGTCGCCGGTCAACGACGCGATCGCGGGCCCCGCGGTGGCGGTGACGGCGCCGAGCGCCAGGCGCGTGAGCAACAGCGTCCCGTAGCTGCCGGCGAAGCCGCTGGCCAGCGACGCGACGCTCCACAGCGCGACGCTGATCGCCAGCAGCGGCATGCGCTTGACGTGATCGACGAGCACGCCGACGGGGATCACGAACAGCGCTCCAACCAGCAACGCAACCGAGCTGAGCAGTCCGATCTCGGCGTTGCCGATGCGCAGCGCTCGCTCGAGCTGCGGCGCCACCGCCCCGACCGTCGCGGTGTCGGCGCCGCTCAGGCCGAGCACAGCGCCGAACATCAGGACCACGCGGGCGCGCGCCGGCCCGCCGACGGCCTCGACGACCTGGCCACGCACCAGCCGCGCGCCGCGCCGCAGCCCATGCTCCGCCATCGCCGCCGCGGCCACCGTCGCGCCCCTGGCTGTCGCCGCGATGTCCCTGGCCGTCATCTCAGTCGCGCCTCCGCCGCATGATCGTCGATCTACCCGGCGGCGGCTGTGCCCGGCCATGGAGAAGCGCCCAGAATGTTTGATTGCCTAGTGCAATAGTGGGTATGTGCCATCAATGCCGCTACCGGCCGGCGCCCCACTGGCGACATCCGATCGAGAGGAACTGGTGGACGCCGTTCTCGCCGCCAGCCGCGCGCTCGTGGCGGTCGCCGCCCGCTCGCTCGCCGACCACGCCGAGGACGTCACGCTGGCGCAGTACCGCGTGCTCGTCGAGCTCGCCTCGCGCGGCCCGCTGCGAGCGGCGGATCTGGCGGCGGCGCTCGGCGTGGACCGCTCCACGGCGACGAGGATGTGCGAGCGGCTGGTGCGAAAGCGACTCGTGGACCGGCGGCGGGTGAGCAGCGATCGCCGCTCGGTGCGCCTGTCCCTGACGCCGGCCGGGCGCCAGCTCGTGCGCGAGGTGACCCAGCGGCGCCGCGCGGAGATCGCGAAGATCGTTCGCCGCATGCCCGGCGAGGGCCGCGCGCAGATGCTGGCCGCGCTGCGCGCGTTCGCCGACGCGGCCGGGGAGCTCCCCGCGCAGGATTGGGCGATGGGCTGGGACCTCGCACCGTGAGCGACGGACGGCGATCCAACGGCGCGACGGCCGCGGACGCCGAGTTGCAGGCGTCGCGCTCGGTCGCGGCCGTGCCGGGCGCGACCGTTCCCAAGGCCGTCAGGGCGACCTCGGCTTGGCCAAGTGGGCTCGCACTGTAGATAGCAAAAGTAGCTGCTACTATTGCAGCCCAATGATGTTGAGCGGACGACCCTTGCTACATACCGCCGGCGATCGGCGGTATCTCGTTGAGCGGTCGGAGACCGGGCTCGTGATGCGAAACGTGCGGGCAGGCATGAACACGCTGCTGTTGGCCGAGCGCGGAATGGGCAAGACGACGCTGCTGCGCCAACTGCAGGGACGGCTCGAGGAGGAGGCGCTGTTGACCGCGGCCGTGTATCTCGACGGGCATCGCTTGGATGACGCGGGGATGGTCCTCATCGCGGTGCGTGACGCACTTGAGGGGCCGCGCACCGGCGCTGCCGAGAGCGTCCGCACCGTCGTCAACGCCTTGGCAGCGATGCCGGTGGAGCTGCGAAACGACGAGGCGCTTCGCCTGGTGCGTGAACTGGAGACGGACAAGCGCCGGGCGTGCGTGCTGCTCGACGAACCCGATCCCGACACCGCGCATCGCCTGTTCGGACGCCTTCGCGACGAGCTCTGGCAGACAGGGCTCACGTGGGTGGTGGCGGGCGATGAGGGGCGCCGTCAGCAGTACCTCACGCCACCGGCGGACGCGTTTTTCGAGCGCGTCGTGACGCTCGAGCCCCTAACCCAGGAGCAGCAGTTGGAGTTGGTGCAGAAGCGACTCGAGGATGCCGATGATCAGAGCGTCGTTGGTGCCACGGTCGCGAGCGGAAATCCCAGGGCGCTGCTGGGCGCGCTGCGCGACGCGACAGGCGGCCAAGACGTGCGAGATGTCCTCGATCGCCGCGCCGAGCGAGAGCTTCGTGCCAGCAGGGAGCTGGGCCCGCTTGCGAGCAAGATGCTCGCCGAGATCGAGGACGGCGCGAGCGCCAGCGCCTCCGACCGTGATTGGCTGAGCCGCTTCGGCGTCAGCCGCCAACGCGCTCAGCAAGTGCTCGCCCAACTCGAGGGCAAGGGCTTCGTCCGCGCCGAGCGCCTGCCGGGGCCTGGCGGACGCCCGCGGAAGGTCTACCGACGACTGGACGCTCACTCGTGACGCGCAGAGCGATGGAGAGCGTGCGGAGCACGAACGCCTTGCCGCACACGCTGCGTTACGAGCAGCTCGCCGCGTTTCATGTCCCGTTCGACGAGCTGTTGGGCGGCGCAGAGGTCGAGAGCGAGTTGGCGCACTGGCTCACCCGACGTGGACGTGTGACGCTCATCGGCCCGAGCGGCTCAGGAAAGTCAAGCGCGCTCGCATGGGCGCTGTCGCACAACGCGCCCGAGAGCGTGATCCCCCTTCGAATCCCCGTCGCGCTCGCCGACGACGACACAATCCAGAGCACTGCGGGCTTCGCGCGGCACCTGATCCACCGAGTTCTTGCTGCGGCGCGGCTTGGAGACAAGGAGTCCCACGAGATACGGACGCGAAGTGCTGACGTAGCCCGGCGTCGCGAGCCTGAACGACGGCGGTCCGCTCGAGTAGGTCTTCGGGCAGGGTTCAGCGGGGAACTGGCGCGCGAGGTCTCCCGCGCAGGAGATGAGTTCGAGGAGCAGATAGACGCGGGCGAGGTCGTCGAGGCGCTCCAACGGCTCGTAGAGCTCTTCAGGGCGCGCGAACACGACCCCGTGCTGGTGCTCGACGACACCGACACCTGGATAGCCCGCCCGCACGACGCACATCCTGCGCAGCTCGCTAACGCGTTCTTCTCCCGCAACGTCCGGATGCTGGTAAGCGAGATCGACTGTGGCTTCGCGGTCGCTGTACACACGAGCTATCTCCACCTGCCCGCCTATCGCGAGGTCGCGCCGCGTCTCGAGCAGATCCGCGTCCCGCAGCTTCCGAATCCAGCGTCGAATCTTGCGACGATCCTCACACGGCGCCTCGAAGCCAGCGGACTGGGCCATCAGCTTGATGACGTGTTCGCGCCGGCCGCCATTGCGGCGCTCGCTCGACTCTACGAGGATCTCCCCGACGTGCGACGCGCGATCGCCACCGCTGCGGGGGCTGTCCGACTCACGCTGGAAGACAACGAACTTGAGCGTGTGACCCCGGCGGCCGTTCGCGCTGCGGCGGCGGAGCGCACGGCGGAGACCGGAGGATCATGACGCGGCTTGCAACACACAGGACATGACGTCGGTCCCACCTGAGGAAGACCAAGGCAGCTGTATCGGCTAGCCGGTACATGATTGTACCGGAGATGCGGTACAATCGATGCGCATGGCGGCTGTGCTCAACCCGTTCATCTGGGATCGCCCGCTCGATGACCCCGCGAAGATCATCGGCATGGAGGCGTTCGCCAATCGGGTCGCGCTCACGCTGAAGGGGCAGACCAACGTCGCGCTGTTCGGGCCGCGCGACACGGGCAAGACGACGTTCACCAACCAGCTCGCGCTGGAGCTCGCCAAGAGCCATGACGCCGGCGCGCCGCCGTTCGACGTGGTCAAGGTCAACCTGCAGCGGGTGGTGAGCATCCCGGGGTTCATCGGCTGCGTGCACGACGCGATGATCGGCCACCCCCACAAGCGCCTGCGCCGCGCCGCGCAGCGGCAGATAGGCGCGCTGGAGAAGGAAATCGGGTTCGACATCAAGATCGTCAAGGGCTCGGTCAAGAGCTCCGCCCGCACCCCCGCTCAGGACGCCGAGACCCTGCACGCGCAGCTGGTCGCGCTGCGATCCGTCTCAGATCGCCTGGTGGTGGTGTTCGACGAGTTCCAGCGGCTGCGCCATTGCCCGGGCGACCCGCTCGCGATCATCCGCTCGGCGCTCATGAGCTCGGGGGCCAACCACGTGTCGCTGCTGTTCACCGGCTCGATCCGCAACGCGATGAAGATGATGCTCGAGCGCTCGCAGGAGCCGATCTTCGGCGAGGCCGCCGACATGCAGCTGCCGGCCATCAGCCGGGTGGACTTCCTCGAGTATCTCGACTACCAGTTCAGCGAGACGCACAAGCCGGCGGACGAGGACGCGCTCAACTACCTGCTGGCGGCGACCGGCGCGCATCCCCGCAGCACCCAGCAGATGGCCTGGGAGTGCTGGGTAAACACGCCCTCGGGCAGGCGCGTGACGCTCGAGACGGTGATGCGCGCGCACGACCGCCTGGTGCAGACGATCGAGCGCTCCGAGTTCGCCTCCGTGCTCAACCTGCTGATGGGCGGTGACGAGGGAGAGGCGAACGAGGTGCGCGCGCTGCAGCTGCTGGCCGACCGCGGCGGCGACAAGGTGAGCAGCCGGCCCGTCGCCGCGCGCTACGGCTTCTCCAGCCATTCGCGCGTGCGGCCCGCGCTCGAACGCCTGCAGGGACGCGGGCTCGTCGATCACCGCGACGGCACGTGGTACATCGTGGACCCGCTGTTCGGTGAGTGGCTTCGCCGCGCCTCGCCGCTCGCCGACCACGTCGCCTACAGCCCCGACGGCGATTGACGCCTCGTACCTGCTAGCCGGTACGGTAATGTACCGCCGCACCGGTACAGAACCGCCAGCGCTTCGCCTTGCCGGTCGCCCACCGCGGCAGGCTCGCTTCGGCCGCGGCGCTCACGACCGCGCGTGGGGTGCATAAACCCGGTCGGCACGCTTGGCTGGGCGTCTGAGCGGCGCGTGGCGCCCGCTGTAGAGTCGCGTCCTCCCGGTCGTTGGAGGCTGCGCGTCGTGACGTCCGTGCTCTACGTGCTTGCTTGCCGTGTGCTTGAGCTGGTCGTGCTGCTCGGGCGTAGCGAGCGCTCGAAGGACCTCGAGCAGGTTCTGCGTGTCTTCGTCCGCCGTTACAACGGACATCGTCCACACCGCGCACTCGCGCTCCAGCCCCCGGAAATGACCGCAGCGCCCTCGACGCGGAGCGATCCGACCACGCCAGCCACGACTGTACGACGACGCGAGCTGCTCGGATGACTGATCCACGAGTACGAGCCGATCGCCGCGTGAACCGAATAAATGCACCCCACGGGGATCTCAACCATGGTTGCCCTGGGAGTTCGGGGCAAGGATGCCGCATCCGGTCGCGGAACACGCTGGGCGGTGCTCGTCGGCGGGGGGCTCGTCGGATATCGATTGTGTGGGCAGTGGGTGCTGCCTTTCGAGGGTTCTTGGCGACCTGCTCCCCCACTACGAACCACGATTCGAGGATTTTCCGCAATAAATGGTGTCTGTGGAGATCATTTCGGGGACTGGAACCGACGGTTGCGCAGCGGCGGTGCTGCAAGGGGACGCGCGCTTCCAACGCCAGGCTGGTCGCCGGTACATATCGGCGCGGGCCCACCCTGGTCGAATGCCGAATCTACTCGGCGGACTTTCCGGGCGTGATCGAGGTCTCGGCACCCACACGCCCATCTTCAGCGCAACTCACGCGCATTGACGGGGACCAAGGATCGGCGTAGAATGTGGACATATGGTGACCACATGCTCAAGATGAAGAACGTAGGTGTCCGGGAGTTCCGCGACCACGCCACCAAGTACCTGGCAGGCCCCGAGACCGTCGCCGTCAACCGGCACGGGAGGGTGATCGGCTTCTACATCCCGCTGAAGCGCGACGAGGATGAGGTGCGACGCGCTGTCGCCCAGCTCGGCCAGGCCGTCGAGCAGGTGCTCGATGAAACCGGCATGACCGAGGACGAGCTGGCGGGCCTCTTCGACATGCGACGGCCCTTCCCTGAATGATCGTCGTCGCCGACGCCAGCGTGCTGGTCGGCGAGCTGCTGCGCACGAGGGGCCGCGAGCTGTTCCTACACCCTGCGCTGCACGTCGTCGTGGCCGAGGATCAGTGGAGCGAGACCGAGCACGAGCTGGCCCGGCGGCTCGGCATCATGGAGTCCACAGGACGCCTCACGCCGGACGGAAGGCGCGTGCTGGAGCAGTCGGTACGCACCATGATCGGCACGCAGGCCATAGAGGTCGTCAACCGGGAGATGTACGCATCCTTCGAGGAGACCGCGCGGCGGCGGGTTCCCCGCGATCCGCAGGACTGGCCTACCGTTGCCCTCGCTCTCCTGCTCGACGCCGCGATCCTGACCGGGGACCACGACTTCCTCGGCTGCGGCTGTCCGACATGGACCGTCGAAACTCTCCGAGACGAGCTTGATCGATCATCCCAGGCATGACCGGGCGCGACGCGAGAGCTGCAACCATAGGGGCGAGAACCCGATGGTCGGCGGCGGGCCGCACGTCGCGACGGCCGCGCCCAGGGTGGCTCCTGCGCCCGTTGCCGGCGGCGGAGGGTGCTGGCGGGCAGCTCCGCCCAGGCGTCGCGCGGATGGCCGCATTGCCCCGGCGACGCGCTACAGCGCGCCCACTTCCCGGCCAAGCGGCCACGACTCCTCGATCCTCTGGGCGATGGCTGCAGCGCTGCAGCGGGTTGGCGCGGTCGCAGGTTTAGCGCCCAATCCCGCCCCCGCTACTTTGCAATGGATCGCCGCACAGCCTGCGGCAGGAGAACGCCCAACAACCTGATCCGCGAGCCGAGCGACTTGATCTGCACGAGCGAAGCGCTGGGAGGGATCGGCGCGAGCTTCTCTCTCGTCACTCAGAGCGTGTTCAGCGGCACGCCGATGATGTCCAGTCGTCGCGTGAGTCCACCGAGCGCAAACTCCCGGATGTCATCGCTGCTGGCGCCGATCGCGGCGAAGTCCCGGTCAGTGCCCGTGTCGGGCGGCGCCAGCGAGGCCGCGACCGACGGGAGCAGGTCGCGCAGCGTCTGTCGCACGACCTCGCCCATCTGCGGCTCTGAGCGCACCGTCTCGCGCAGGAACCAGACGCCATAGCCGATGTGGCGTGTCTCGTCGTGGTGGATCTTCGAGTAGCCCTCGACGAACCCCGGCAGCAGACCCTCGCCGGAGAGGTAGCCGGTCGTGAACTCGAAGGTCGTCAGGCCGAGCGTGCCCTCCAGGATCAGGTGGTAGAGCGTGATGAAGCGGACCTTCGCGTTCAGGCTCTCAGGCTCCAGGACGAGCTGCCTGTGGGCCTGCACGAGCTCCTCGTCGAAGATGTGCCGGAAGGCGTCCGAGACACCCTCGCGGGCACGGGCGACGTGGGCGGCGATCACGTCGGGGGCGGCGATGACCTCGTCCTGGAAGCGTGCGTAGAACTGCATGTGCCGTGCCTCGTCGACCTGCTGCGTTGAGAGGAAGCTCGCCTCCTCCTCGCTGCCATAGGCGCCGACGAGACCGGAGAACTTCGTCGTGATCCGCTCCTCGGCGACCATCAGCGAGGACAGGACGTAGAGGATCAGGTCGCGGTCGTCGCCGGTCATCTGGGACCACTGGCTCGCGTCCTCCGAGAGGTCGATCGAGAACGGCGACCACTGCGAGTCCTCCCAGCGCCGGTAGAGCGTCTGCGGGTCGTTCAGCTGGATTTCGGCGGTCGTCATCGACCGTCCACCTGGCTCACGCCCGGCTTCTTGGCGCGGATGATCGCCGACGCTGCGTGCGCGTGGACCCGATGGGTCTCGTTGATCTCGATGTCCACCAGGCCCGCGTCGCTGAGCGCGCTCGCGAACTCGTCGCGCGTCAGCGCGCCGGCGATGCAGCCGGTCCACTTCGCCATATCCGCGCGCGTCGCCTCGTCCATACCCGGATCGGCGATCACGTCGCTCACGGCAAAGCGACCGCCGGGGCGCAGCACGCGAGCCGCCTCCCGCAGGACCTTCGCCTTGTCGCCGGAGAGGTTGATGACGCAGTTTGAGATCACAACGTCGACGCTCGCGTCCGGAAGGGGAATCTCCTCGATGTGGCCCTTGCGGAACTCGGCGTTCCCGGCTCCGGCGGCGGCGGCGTTCTGGCGCGCGAGCTCGAGCATCTCGTCGGTCATGTCCAGTCCGATCGCCTTGCCGCTCGGGCCCACGCGCCTGGCGCTGATCAGGACATCGGCGCCGGCGCCCGAGCCGAGATCGAGCACCGTCTCACCCTCGTGGAGGTCGGCGACAGCGGTCGGCACGCCACAGCCGAGCGATGCGGCCACGGCCTCCTCGGGCACCTCACCGGCCTCGGCGGCGTCATACAGGGAGCCCCCGAACACCTGCTGGCCGCGCTCGTCGGTCAGTTTGACCGCGCCTCCGCAGCAGCCCGTGGACGTGTTCCCGGCGACGGCTCTGGCCGCCGCGGCGTAGCGCTCGCGCACGCTCTCGCGGATCGT
>JASHYF010000364.1 GCA_030043235.1 Solirubrobacteraceae bacterium
CGGCGCGCCCGGCGCTCGCACCATTCCTGCTGGTGCCGGCCCTGCCCGCGCCGCTGCTGGCGGCCGTCCCGCCCCCGGTGCCCACGCCCGCGCGTCCCACGCCACCCAGCGGCACCTCGGCCGTGACCTCGCCGGTCGAGGCCGCCGAACGCGAAGAAGAGAGCGAGGAGGCCCCGGAGTCGGTGTCCAACAAGGCCGTCGCATACAGCGCCGAAGAACACGAGCCCGCGCCCGCCTACATCCTCGGGATCGTGCTGCTCGCAGCGTTCGCCGGCGCCTCCGTGCGCCGGCGCCCGCGCCGGGGGCGGCGCGAGTTGAGGACCGCAGCGGCGACGGTCACGGTCCACGAGAGCCAGCGGTGGGCGAGCCGCGCGGGCCGACGGCTGTGAGCCGCCCTGTCCGCCGCGCGTTCACAACTTCGCAACAGCGCGCGCTGGCCGATGCGCGACCCTGTCGCCAGTCTCGAGGGGTCTGCGCGCTGCGTGCGTAGGCGCGCGCCCGGTCGAGAATCCGTAGACCCCGGCGAACGCACCAACGAGATCGGAGCCCGATGACCTACCCGCAGAGCTTCCGTCCGGCGCTGCACACGGCAGCGATGACGTGTCTGATCGCGATCGCGCTCATGTCGATGCCAGGCGCCGTCCGAGCCGCGACGCCGAACGGCTACGGCGAACTCACGCGCTTCGGCGAAGCGGCGTCGGGCCGGGAACAGGAAGCGGGCGCGAACGAACTGAGCGAAGCCAGGACCCTCGCGCTGGGAGTCGACCCGGAAGACAACAGCGTCTATCTGCTCGAAGAACGCAAGGCCGTGCAAGCAAAAGAGGAAGTGCTCGGAAAACCCGAACATCCCTGGGAAGGAAAAATCGCGGGAGAACTCACGCGATTCTTCCGGCTGAAGAAGTTCAAGGCGTCCGCGGGCAAATACTCCGAATCGGCCTCCGTGGAGTTCGAAGAGACCTCTCCGCTGCCGCCCGAAGAATTCGAACCGGAAGGGCACGTGCCCGGCGAACGGCCGGGCGTGGACGGGCTGGCCATCGACACCAAGGAAAACCGCGTGTACCTGCTCACGACCGACCTGCGCGCCGGAACGGACACGATCGATGCGACGCAGCACGAAGGCGAAAAAGGGCTGCTCGCCGCTTCGACGCTGTACGCCTTCTCGACCAAGGAAGAAGGCAAAGCGCTCGTCCCCGCCAGCGGCACCTCCGGCGGGGTGCTGACGCCGGCCAGCGCCTTCGAACCGCAGTCGGACGCTCCGGGCAAGGCGCTGCTCGACCCCCAGGGGATAACGGTCGATCCGGACAACGGCGACGTCATCATCCTTGCCCACGTCGACGAAAGCGGCTCGAAAGAAGACGTGCTCGCGAGCGAAAAGGACCACTACGTGCTGCAACGCGTGCTGCCCGACGGGGACCTCGGAGAACGATATGTGGACGAAAAAAACAAGCTCAAAGAAAAAGACAAGTTTGGCGATATGACCACGCCCACATCGCCGGTCGTCGTCCCGGGCCCGGGCGGGAAAGAAAGCGAACAGCGCATCCTCGTCAGCTGGCACGGCCTCGCCGAACTGCCGTACGAATTCAAGTCGCACGAAGCGCCAAAGTTCCTGCCGCTGTCCGTGCCCGCGGAAAACCTCAGCGAAGCGATCGAGCGGGGCACCGAAGGTGCAGCCGAAGCTCCGTCCAATGCCGAAATACGCGAAGCTCGCGCCGCGCAGGGGGGCACGCTGAGCGCCTCGCCCGAAGGCACCGTGTTCTCGCCCACGAGGCTCGTCCACGAAGGCGCAGGCCTCGAAGGTCACGGCGGTCTGCTTGCTCTCTCCGGCAGCACCGGCGCACCCATCGGCTGGACCGGAGGCTCGCTCTCGACCGGACAGGGCACGAACGACAACAAGTGCGTCGTCCAGCCGACGGTGATGAGGCTCGCCACGCAGGTGGCGGCGGGGTCCAACGGAGACGTGTTCGCGCTGGCTCCAGAATTCCTGCGCGAGGATAAAGAAGCACAGCAACTCGAAGAATTCATAGAAATAATATTCAACCCGGCAACTGAAGAAGAAGAAGAAGAAACCCGCTTCAGGGAACTCGCGCCGACCTTCTCCCCACGGGAAGGGGCGGTGCGCGCCCCCGCCGTGATCGAGTTCGGGCCGGGCGGGGAAGGCTGTGCGCCGGCAAGCGCGACGGGCATCACCGCGAAGATCGGAAGCGAGGAAGTCAAAGGTGAAGGACCCATCCCCAGCGGGTCCGAAGTCAAGTTCAGCTCGAAGCTCAAGCAGGCCGACGCGACAGAAGTGCAGTGGACGTTCGAAAACGAGACGACCGGGGAAAAAGAAACGACCGACGTGTCGCAGGAGCAGCTGCACGCCGACGAAGAACTCTCTCCCGAGCCATATCGGGCGCCCACCGACAAGCACAAGCTCACGAAGGCAGGTAAATACAAGATCACCGAGACGATCCACGAGGACGATCTCGCGGCCTCGGTGCCGGTGTACTCCGAAGGCCAGCTGTCGAGCCCGACGCTCACGCTCACCCGCCTGTTGAACGTCGAAGGCGCGGGAGAACCCAAGAAACCGGTCGGGGAGCTCGAATGCCCGAGCGAAGTCAGCACGGCCGTAGAAGTCACGTGTGAAGCCCACTTCACCGACCCTGAAGGCCTACCGCTGGAATACGAATGGAGCTTCGGAGACGGGACGGTGATCCCGAAAGGCCCGGCGAGCACCGCCAAGCACAAATACACCACTCCCGATAAATACACGGTGACGTTGACGGTCGACGCTATCGAAAACGGGAAGGTCGTGGCGAAAGAAGTGGCCGAACACACCATCACGGTGACCGTGCCCAAGTCGCCGGAAGCCGAATTCTCAGGTCCGACCGAAGTCAGCACGGCCACAGAAGCCACGTTCGAAAGTCACTCAAAAGACTCCGAAGGGCTACCCCTGGAATACGAATGGAGCTTCGGCGACGGGACGGTGATCCCACGCAGCGCGTCGACCAGCGCCAAGCACAAGTACACCACCGCTAACACGTACACGGTGACGTTGACGGTTTACGCTCTCGAAAAAGAAAAAGGTACGGTCGTGGCGAAAGCCGTGGCCGAACACACCATCACGGTTACCGTGCCCAAGTCGCCGGAAGCCGGGTTCTCAGGTCCGACCGAAGTCAGCACGGCCGCAGAAGCCGCGTTCGAAAGTCAGTCAAAAGACTCCGAAGGGCTATATCTGGAATATGAATGGAGCTTCGGCGACGGAACGGTGATCCCAAGAGGCGCGGCGAGCAGCGCCAAGCACAAATACACCACCGCTGGCAAGTACACGGTGACGTTGACGGTTTACGCCCTCGAAAAAGAAAAAGGTACGGTCGT
>JASHYF010000039.1 GCA_030043235.1 Solirubrobacteraceae bacterium
GCCGAGGAACCCCGAGAGCAGCGCGGGCTTGGCGAACCGGGTGAAGTCGCCGACTTCCGCGCACAGTCCCGCGGCGGTGAGCGTGTCGATCCCTCTGAAGCAGCGCAGCCTGAAGCGCACGGGCTGCACGCGCCAAGCGCCGGCGGTCGGCGTGGCCGGCGCTCCTCGCGCTCGGCCTGGGTCAGCCCTCGATGGGACATCAGGGCACCGTCCTTGCGGGGGATGGCCCCGCCTCAATGCTGCACGACCACCCGGCAGGCTGCGCTGATCTCGCGCCCATTCACGGTTACGGCCACCACGACAGTCAATGCGCGGCCGATGTCCTGGGCGGGGAAGAGGAGGGCGCCGTGGAGGATGCCGTGGCGCATGGTCCCGCATCGTTGGCTGCTGATGACCGTGCCGCTGGAGAGATAGCGGCAGGTGGCGGTGTTGGTGACGCCGGTTGGGGTGCTGCTCCCGACGCGGTGGACGGCTGCGCTGATAGGCCAGCGCTTGCCGGCGATCGGCTCGGTTGTCGGTGTTGTCAGCGTCATGGCCAGCTTTGGCGCCGGCGGAGGCTTGGACGACAGGCGGACGCGTTCATGAGGCGGCCTGCCGAGCGTCACTCCCAGGATGACCGCGACCGGCGCCAGGACGAGGACGAGGATCACCAGCCTACGGATCCACTTGTCCTCTGGCATAGCGCCTCTTCACCTTTGCTGATGGCAGGATCCGCAGCCGCTCGGCAGCCTGCGCCTCTACCGGCGTCCCGAGGTCTTCGACGATGCGCGAGCCGCTTCCAGCGCGGCCTGCACGACGGGCCGCTGGTTGTCGATCTCCAACCGGCTTTCCAGGAGCGGCACGGCGCTTGCGGGATCTCCTCCAAGCTGCAGCGAGTGGCCGAGGTCATACAGCGCGTACGCGTAGGTGAGACAAGCTTCGCTCGTGGGCTGCACGCAGTTGCCGACGCTCTCGCCGGTGGCGGCCAGCGCCCTGCGCAGCACCGGCGTGGCTTCGCCGTAGCGCTCCGCTTCGAGCAGGCTGTGCCCCTGGGCCTCCAGTTCTGCTGCGCCCGCAGCCGGGACCGCCGCCGAGGGCCCACTCGGCGCCGCGGTGCTTGGCTGCGCCTGCGACAGCGCCGGTGATGGTGGGGTGGGCCGAGGCTGAGCCGCTGCATGAGGAGGATTGCTGGGTGATGAGAGGTGATCGGCGGGTGGCCGCGTGGCTCTCCCGCCGCGGCCGCCGGCTCGGGCCGCGCTGCTCGCCGACTCCTGCCTGGAGGCTGTGCGATGCGTGCCGGCCCCAGGCTGGCTGCCTGCACGGGCGGCGTGCTGGCTGCTGCCGCCCAAGCTCGCAATCACGATCGCGACGATCGCGACCGCGCTCGCAAGCAGCACCGCCGCGGCAAGCCAGCGTGTGCCTGCCTTCGCGGTGAGTGCGCCTGTGACTTTGACAGCGGCGCCCGCCGCCGAGGCGCTCAGCCTGCGGGTCGCGCCCGTGGTGCCGGAGGCTGCGTCATGCACGGCGCGCCCGAGCGCGACGGTCGGGCCAACGACGTAGATGTGGCGTTCATAGTCGGCCGGTCCTGGCGCCCCGGGACCAGGACCAGGACCGGGACCATGCGCTCGGGCAGGTTCAGCGATCTGCTGGACGTCGAGCCTCAGCGCGGGCACGCGGGCGCCGGCATCGCCCCTTCCGGTGCTCACATAGCAATGCTCGATCTCAGCGCCTGCGAGCTCGAGCTCGCAGGCCACGCTCGCCGGATACTCGACCCCTGCATCGCGCAGCGCGGCGTAGCTCACCGGCTTGCCGTGTGCGTTGCCCAGGTGGCGCAGCAGCGTCGCCTGCTGCTCCTCGAGCGTCTCCGTGTCGACTCGGACGTTCATCTCGTCCATGGAGGTGACGTCGACCGGCACCGCCGCTGAGCGTGGCGCCGCCTGCGCGTCGTCGACCGGGCTGATGGGGGTCTTGTCGATCATCCGTCGCTTCTCGGCCTCGCCCACACACTGGGCGCCGGGACCGGCTCTCCCGGCCACTGCTGCGACCCTACGCCCACCGGCTCGGCCCCTCATCGTGGAAGCACCCCCACGCGCGTCCGTGGAAGCCCGCGGCGCCCCGCGTCTCGCCTGCCTTCGATCACGCCGCCCTGCAGCATCATCGCGCGAGCGGGTCGCCCGGCCGACGCGAGGCTACGGGCCTGCGTTCGGCGGCTGGCGCTCGCGGGTGCGCTCGTCGGCATGGCGTTCGTCGTCGGCGCGCTCGTCCGCCGGGTGCTCGACGAGCGCAACCACACGGCTTGCCATGAATCTCGCGGTTCACACGGGTTGGCCGGTGCGCGTCACCTCTGCCACCTCGACGACGCCGCGCGCAGTGGTGATCTCGACGCGGCGGCCCGCGCGCGTCGCGGCGACCTCGAAGGTGCGGGAGCCGTCGTCGATCGCCACCACGATCTCAACCCGATCGCCCCTCACGTTCAGAGCCTATCGCGGTGTCCCCAGCCGGCGCTCCTCAGCGCACGACGCAGCCCGGGCTGGTGGCGCCGGCGGGGAACGCGTGGGCCAGTGCTTGTGCGATCAGGCGGGCGCGCGCCGCGTAACCGGGCGTGTTGTAGTGGATGCCGTCGCCGATGAACCACGCGTCCTTGGCGAGCGCGGCCCAGTCGAACACACGCATGTTCGGGTATTTGCTGCAGGCTTGCAGCAGCGCGTCGTTCCACAGCTGCATGTTCTGCTCGGCGTACGGCCCGCTGGAGAGCAGGGTCTTCACGTTCACCCACATCACCGGCTGATCTCCGATCAACGACATCATCTTCTCGATGCGCGCCAGGCGCCCGACGCTCGAGCCGACGTACACGTCGGCGGTGTCGTTGGTGCCGAGCGCGAGCACCCAGCAGCCGTGATAACGGGCCGGCCTCCACACCTGTGCCGCTTCGTAGGCGTTGGGCTGGCCTTCGTATCTTTCGACGATCGATCTCGCTCCCGCGATCTCGTAGTGCTGGACGACGGCGCCCACGCGCGCGTACTGGGCTTCGATGCGCTGCTCCGGGTCGGGCAGGTATTCGGGCGAGGTCAGGCCCTCGGAGGTCGAGTCGCCGACGTGCACCACCGCGCGACAGGAGCTGCGTCCCGAAGAGCCGGCTGCGAGCGCCGCGGTCGCCCGCGCGACCAGCGATCGCGAAAAGCTTGCCGCGCGGACGCCCGCCGTGAGCCCGCCGCTCGCGCCCGGATCGGCTTCCCGCCGCGGGCTCGCCGCCGCCAGGCCGACGCACGCCACGGTCAGAAGGCACAGCGACCCGGCCGTCGCCAGCTGGCCACGGCGCGACAGCGTCTGCACGCGCCATCCCGTCGCTCTGAGTTGCGCCCACGCGCGTCCCACCGCGCCGTGGCGGACGGGCTGCTCGACCAGCCGCCACGACAGCGCCGCCGCGCACATGATCGCGGCGACCTGCGCGGCGTC
>JASHYF010000365.1 GCA_030043235.1 Solirubrobacteraceae bacterium
GAGCATCGTGCCGCTGTCCGCCGCAGGCCGCGGCCTGCGCGTGTGCGCGACCGCCGCGACCCGGCTGCAGGAGCTCACGGCACGCCCCGCCGCCGTCCGAGATCCGGCACGCGCTCGCCCGCTGACCGCGGGGGGCGAGCTGCGCGCCGAGCACCTCGGCTTCCGCTACGCCCCCGCCGACGACTGGGTCTTGCACGATCTCACGCTGCGGCTCGCACCGGGCGAGCGGGTCGCGCTCACCGGCGCGAGCGGCACCGGCAAGAGCACGCTCGCCGAGCTGCTCGTCCGCTTCCACGACCCCACGCGAGGGGCCGTGACGCTCGGCGGGATCGACATGCGCGAGCTCACGCAGAGCCAGATCCGCCGCGCCGTGGTGCTGTGCGCCCAGGACTGTCACGTGTTCAACACGACGATCCGCGAGAACCTGCTGATCGCCCGTCGCGACGCCGGCGAGCGGGACATCGCCGAGGCGCTCGCCGCCGTCGAGCTGGACGAGTGGGCCGGCGCCCTGCCAGCAGGCCTCGACACGATCGTCGGCCAGGGCGGCGAGCTCGTCTCCGGCGGGCAGCGCCGGCGGATCGCGCTGGCGCGCGCGCTGCTCGCCGGCGCCCGCTTCCTGATCCTCGACGAGCCCACCGCCCACCTCGACGCGGCGCTCGCCCGGCGCATGATGAACCGCCTGCTGCACAGCCACGATGACCGAGCGCTGCTGGTGATCACCCACGACGTCACGGCGCTCGAGGGCTGCGACCGCATCCTGCGCCTGCGGCGTGGAAGGCTCGAAGAGCTCGCGGAGGCGGAGGGAGGCGTCGCTGGACTCGACGTCGCAGAGTGTGCCGGTGATCCGCGGCTCGAGCGCCCGATCGGGGCATGCGTATAAGTAGATGTCCGCAACAGCTCTGCCGCCGAGCCCGGACGGCCGGCTGAGGGACGGCGCTTAGCATCCTTGACAGGCCAATCGAAGGAGGCGGCGATGTTCGGCAACGTGCTCGTGGGAGTGGACGGCAGGCAGGGCGGGCGTGACGCGATCGCGCTCGCTTTGCGGCTCGGCGACCCCGACCGGACGCTCACGCTCGCGCACTTCTACAGCGGAGCGCTGCGGCCGTCGCACGCGATCTCCCCCGCGCTCGTGCGCGAAGAGCGCGAAGCCTCCGAGAAGCTCTTGGAGGACGAGCGCGCCACAGCCGGCGTAGACGGGACGCTGATCAGCGCGACCGGGTCCAGCCCGGGCCGCGGGCTGCACGAGCTCGCCGAGGAAAGGGACGCCGACCTGCTCGTGGTCGGCTCGTGCAGCCATGGCGCATTCGGCCGGGTGATGCTCGGCGACGACACGCGCGAGGCGCTCAACGGGGCTCCCTGCGCGGTGGCGATCGCGCCCTCCGGGTACGCACGGCACCGCACGCCGCCCGGCAAGATCGGCGTCGGCTACAACGACTCGCCGGAGAGCAAGGCGGCGCTCGCGACCGCCAGAGAGCTCGCCGCGGCGACGGGCGCGGCAATCCACGCGCTCGAGGTGGTGTCGCTGCCGAGCTACGCGTACGGCGGGATAGGCATGCCCATCTATGGCGCAGGCATCGAGGAGATGCTGAATGAGGCGACCAGCCGCATGAACACGCTCCACGACGTCGTGGGCCACGCTGTATACGGGCTCACCGGCGAGGAGCTCGCCGCCTTCAGCAACGACGTCGACATATTGATCGTAGGCTCGCGTGGCTACGGGCCGGTCAAGCGCCTGGTGCTCGGCAGCACCGCCAACTACCTGGAGCGCCACGCCCGCTGCGCGCTGCTCGTGCTGCCCCGCCTCGCCGCGAGCCACGCCGCCGGCGAAGGGCAGCGCGCCGGCGTCACAGTCACGGCCTGAGCCGCGTCTCGGAGACGACGCGCGTGCCCGCCCGGCCGGCGAGGATCGCGCTGGCGTCCGCCAGCGCGCCGATCGCGGCGAGCTTGCCGGTCTCCGTGGCGAATCGGCAGGCGGCTTCGATCTTGGGGCGCATCGAGCCGCCGGCGAAGTCTTGTGGATCGAGCTCGCGGGTCGAGACTTCACGGATCGGGTGCGCGAGGCTGGTGCCGTGGCCGCGCTCCACGCAGGGAACGTCTGTCAGCAGCAGCAGCGCGTCGGCGCCGAGCTCGCGTGCCAGCAGCTCGGCGGACCGGTCCTTGTCGATGACGGCCTCCACGCCGTGCAGCGCGCCGCGCTCGTCCACGGTGACGGGGATCCCGCCGCCGCCCACACACACCACGAGCACGCCCGCATCGACGAGCGTGCGGATCGTCGAGAGCTCCACGATCCGCTGCGGTTCGGGGCAGGCGACGACACGCCGCCAGCCGTCGCCGTCCGGCGCCACCGTCCAGTGGCGCTCGCGTGCGAGCCGATCCGCCGTGGCCTTGTCGTACATCGGGCCGATCGGCTTGCTCGGACGCGCGAATGCGGGGTCCTGCGGGTCGACGATCACCTGGGTCAGGAGCGTCGCCGTCTGCGTGTCCGGCAGGCGGCTGCGCAGGCTCTGCTCGAGCAGGTAGCCGATCATTCCCTCGGTCTCGGCGCCCAGCAGGTCCAACGGATACGGCTCGACGTCCCGGTATGCCTCGGCCTGGAGTGCGAGCAGGCCGACCTGGGGCCCGTTGCCGTGCGTGACCACGAGCCGGTGATGGCTCGCCAGCGCGGCGAGCGCGTCGACCGCGACTTTGACGTTCTTGCGCTGGGTCTCCGCGTCCGCTGGCTCGCCGCGGCGCAGCAGCGCGTTACCGCCCAGGGCAGCGACGACGAGCACGTCAGCCGGTCACGCTCGAGGAGGCGCGCGCGGCGGGGATCTGCTGGGTTATGCAGTGGATGTTGCCGCCGCCGAGCAGGATCTCGCGCGCCGGGACCCCCACGACGTCGCGTTCGGGAAAGCAGCGGCGCAGTATGTCCGCGGCCTGCTCGTCGCAGCGCTCGTCGAGGAGCGGGAACACGACTCGCGAGTTGCCCGGGTAGAAGTTCACATACGACGCTGTCAGCCGATCGCCCGCTCGTCGCGGCAGGCTTCCCTCGGCCGCGTCGACACCGCTTGCCTCCTCCTCGGTGATCGTGACCGGACCGGGGGAGGGCAGGCGCACGACCTCGAGGCGTCTTCCCCGGGCGTCAGTCGCGGCTTGGAGGCGCTGCTGCGCATCCGCTGAGATCGCGTGCTGTGGGTCGGACCGATCCTCGGCGTAGGTGAGCAGGACGACTCCG
Organism: Solirubrobacteraceae bacterium; assembly: GCA_030043235.1. Classification (GTDB taxonomy): domain Bacteria; phylum Actinomycetota; class Thermoleophilia; order Solirubrobacterales; family Solirubrobacteraceae; genus Palsa-744. The sequence continues at coordinate 3,215 of JASHYF010000365.1, forward strand.
GGCCGGGCGAAGCAGGCGAGGTTGTCCACGTGCCCGTCGGTCTCGTCGCCGAAGACGCCGCGCCCGAGCCAGATCATCTTTTCCGCGCCGAGGTGCTCGAACAGGGCCTGCTCGATCTGCTCGCGTGAGAGCTCGGGGTTGCGGTTCGGATTGAGCAGGCACTCTTCGGTGGCCATCACCGTGCCCTGCCCGTCGACGTGGATCGAGCCGCCCTCGAGCACCATCGGCGCGCGGTAGCGCTCGGCGCCTTCGATCTCGAGCACCTTGCTCGCGACGCGCTCGTCGCGATCCCAGGGGAAGTACAGGCCGCCGTGCAGGCCGCCCCACGCGTTGAAGCGCCAGTCCACGCCGCGCCGGCCGCCCCGGTCGTCCACCAGGAAGGTGGGGCCCATGTCGCGCATCCAGGCGTCGTCGGTTGAGATCTCGACCACGCGGATCGAAGGGGACAGCACCGATCGACAATGCTCGAACTGCGCGTCGGAGACGGCCATCGTGACCGGGTCCGACGCGTTGATCGCCTCGGCCACGGCGGCGTAGGCCGCCTGCGCGGGCTTGGCTCCCAGCCGCCAGTTGTCCGGGCGCTCCGGCCACGCGATCCAGCAGCCGCAGTGCGGCTCGAACTCCCCGGGCATGCGGTAGCCGTCGGCGGCGGGGGTGCGGGAGAGCGTCGCGCTCACAGTGGCTGCGCGCTCGCGCCCGCTGCGGGGTGCCGCCTGACGTGGTGCAGGGGCTCCGACGCGGGGCCGTCCCATCCGGCCTCGCGCAGGTACGAGCGCACGCGCTCGTCGTGGAAGCGCAGCTGCTCCTCGCTTGGACGCTTGACGGTGGGGTAGGTGAGCCACACGAGGATCCCCTTCTCGGTGTGCAGGCGGTTCTCGGCCTGGTCGAAGACGATCGAGCGTGGACCGTCGATCACCTCGTCGGTGACCTCCACGCCGCGGGAGGCGGGCAGGCAATGCATGAACTTGGCGTGCGCCGGGGCGCGTGCGACGAGCTCGGCGTTTACCTGGTAGCGCGGCATGAACGCCGCGCGTCGCTCGAGTATCTCGTCCATCTGATCTACCCACCACCACAGGTCGGTGTAGATGAAGTCGGCGGCGGCGATCGCGTCCTCCACCTCGGCGGTGACCGCCACCGAGCCGCCCGTGCGCTCGGCGTTCGAGCGGCCGATCGCGAGCCACTCCTCCGGCGCCTGGTACTCGACCGGCGCGGCGTGGACGAAGCGCATGCCGAACTGGGTGGTGATGAACATCAGCGAGCTGCACACGTTGGTGCGGTCTCCGACGAACACCACGGTGCAGTCCTCGAGGCGTCGCCCCGCGGGCAGGTGCTCGCCCATGGTCAGCAGGTCGCAGACGACCTGGGTCGGGTGGTTGTAGCCGGTGAGCCCGTTGATCACCGGCACCTCGCAGTCGCGGGCGAGCTGCGCGACCGTGTCGTGCTCGAGCGTTCGCGCCTCGATCACGTCGCACATGCGCGAGAGCACCTTCGCGGTGTCGTACAGGGACTCGCGCTCGCCGAGATGAATCTCGCCCGGCTTGAGGTACAGCGCGTGACCGCCCAGCTTCGCCATCGCCACCTCGAAGGAGACGCGGGTGCGCGTTGAGGGCTCCTCGAAGATCATCCCGAGCGAGCGGCGGCTCAGCAGCTGCGGCACGGCGGACACGCGGTCCGCGTCCTTGAGGAGCCCGATCAGACCGAGCAGCTGTTCGAGCTCGGCGCGGCTGAAGTCCTGCGTGTCGACGAAGTTCTTCACGCCCCGGCAGTGTGCGTCGCCGCCTTGACGCCGGTATCGGTGCGCGGCCACATCCCCGTCCTGGGGAACTACGGACGGCGCTGAACGGACTCGGGGACGCCGAGGCTCGCGTTGCCGGGGTCGAGCAGCTCGAGCGCGAGCGCGGACCAGGCGAAGTCCTCAGCGCCCATGCCGTGCCCGTCGTGCGGGTCGTAGAACTCGCGCAGTCCCTCGCGCGAGACCGTCTCGGTGATCGCGCGGGCGAGCGCCGCCGCCTGCTGCTCGTAGCCGAGGCGCACGAGGCCCCGCCACACGAGCCAGGCGCTGTTCACCCAGGTCGGCCCTCGCCAGTAGCGTCGCAGGCCCTCGAAGTGCTCGCGCAGCGAGAACGTGGGCTCGTCGATCGACACTGCGGGCGGGGCGACGGCCGTCCAGAAGCGGCGCTCGTCGAGCAGGTACGCCACCAGGCGGTGAGCGATCTGCTCGGGGAGGTCGGGCAGCGCGAGTGGAGCGAGCGCCGTCCAGGCGAGCGGGATCCGCTCCCGGGTCGCGGGCGCCGTCGCCGCCGTGAACAGCCCGCTCGGCTCGTCGTAGAGCCGCGCGACCAGGGCCGGCGTGATCGAGGGAAGCCCGAGCGCGAGCCGCGAGAGGCCATGCATCACGTTCGTCAGCACCTCGCACACGACCGGGTCGCCGCCGGCGCGCACCGCCTCGATGCGAAACCCGCGCTCGCGGTTGGCGCGCACCAGCTCGACGAAGCCGGGCAGGCCCTGCGCGCGGTGGCGCCAGATCGGGTCGAATTGCGGCGAGGCGTCGCAGCCCGACTCGTCGGGCTGCAGGATCCACAACAGCCCGTCCCCCTCGAGGTCGCGCTGGGCGCCGATCGCCGCGTGGTGCGCGAGGATGCGCGGCTCGAGCGCCGGATCGCCGACCGCCAGCCTCCACGCGAACGCGAGCATCGGCGGCTGGATCGTCGCGGTCATCGGGTCGTCGTGACGGATCACGTTGTAGAAGAGATCTCGCGGAGCGCTCACCGGATGCTGCCAGAAGATCGTGTGGCCGATGAACCCGTCGGGCCGCGCCGCGGCGAGCAGCGTCTCGAGCTCCGCACGGGAGCGCGCGGGGTCGAAATGGCGCCAGGCGATCGCCGCGAAGCAAGAGTCCCAGTACCACTGCCACGGGTAGCGCGCGGGACTCGGGCACGTGAAGGCGAACGCCACCCCCTCGCGCTCGCCGGCCGTCCAGTTCCCCTCGAGCGTCTGGCGGCACCGCTCCCGGAGCGAGGTCATGCAGCGCAGCTTGACACGCGCCTGCGGCCGGCACCCGACCCGTCCTCGACGAGGCGGCGTGATCTTGATCGTGCTTCTCGGCCTGCTCGGTGCACCCGCGGGCGCGGTGTGGTGCACCGACGAATTCACCGCTGCCAGAGGCGGCGAGTGGAGCACCGCCGGCAACTGGTCGACGGCCTGCCCAAAGCGAGCACGGTCGTCTGCTGGAGCGCCGGCGAGACCGTCGTCGTCTCAGCCGGCACGCAGCAAGCCGACTCGATCGCAGACGGTGGCTCGCTCACGGTCAGCGGCGGCTCGCTCACGCTCGAAAACTCCTCCGACGCCTCCGCGCCCAGCGGAACCGTGACCGTCGGCGGCGGCACGCTCACGATCAAGGACGGCGCCTCGACCGGCTCGCTGACCGAGAGCGCGGGCGCGCTGACCGGTTCGGTCTCGCTCGCGATCAGCGGCTCCTACGTGTGGTCGGGCGGGTCGGTCAACGGCGGCGGCGGCTCGCTGAAAATCCAACAGGCCAGCGGCGGCGGCTTCTCGATCGCACCCACCAGACAGACCTACTTCGAGGCCGGCTCGATCGAACAAATCCGGCACGCTCGCCCCGTCGGTGTGATTTCGTCGGGAACGTCTGTGATGTCAGCCACCAACATGCACAGGGTACGAGTTCGATCGTCCTCGCAACGGCCCCGCACCTCTGTTGTGCCCGACCGTGCTTGGCGTCAGGCGAGGTCGAGTACCAGCAGCAGTGCGTCTTCGACCGTGCGTAGCTCGTCACGTGCAAGGTGCCCGACACGCTCGCCGAGTGCGCGAGCGTCGACTGCTCCGACCATCTCGCAGAGAAGCTGCGTCGGCTGGTTGGCGATCGTGACCTCTGGGTGGAAGCTGGCGGGGAACGCTGACCGCGAGGTCGGGCAGATCACCACGGTCGAAAGCGCGAGCAGATCATCGGCCTGAACGATGACCGCGTAACGGCGACCCCTCGGCACGTGCCCGCGTTTGTTCGGCAGCTTGATCTGGTGGACGTCACCGCGAACCACGCAGCGTCTCCATGAGGCTGGCAACCTCGCGTGCTTCGCGCACGTAGTCCTCGTTCTGCATGAGGCGTCGCGCCTCAGCTGCCAGTCCGCTGCGCCGGCGCTCTCGTTCTGCGGTCTCGGAGATCGCCTGGCGCGCGGCCTCCGCGCGGCTCAGGCCCCGTTTCCTGGCAATCTCGTCGAGTGCGCTCATCCCGTTGCGTCCGAGACGCAGAGACAGCGGAGGGGGAGCTGACGCCATGTCCGTATCGTAGCGCAAAGCACACTACATCGTAGGGATTTCAAGACCAGGGGATTTTGGCTCTGCAATGCAGAAAATCGGGGGCTCGCGCCGCAATTCGCGCCAGTCCCCGCGAAAAACAGGTTGAGGGTTTACGGAAGGGGGGAGATTCGAACTCCCGAGACGGGGGTTGCCCGCCTGCCGGTTTTCAAGACCGGTGCATTCAACCGCTCTGCCACCCTTCCAAG
>JASHYF010000366.1 GCA_030043235.1 Solirubrobacteraceae bacterium
GTGAGCCGACGCTCCCCGCGCCGCGCCGGCGCGCGCCCACGCGGTGCGCCTGGCCACGCCCTTGCAGGCGCCCACGCGCTTGCAGCTACGCTCTGTCTCCCGCACATGGCCACCTGCTATCGCCATCCCTCGCGCGAGACGGGGGTTTCCTGCTCCAACTGCGGGCGGCCGATCTGTCCCGACTGCATGACCAGCACGCCCGTGGGCATGCGCTGCCCGGAGTGCGCCAAACAGCGCACCAAGGTCGTGCGCATGCGCGAGCTGGCCACCGTGCCCCGCGTCACCTACGCGCTGCTCGCCGTCAACGTGATCGCCTTCCTCACCGAGCAGGGCCAGTTCACGCTGGCCGGCTCGGAAATCCACGGGCCGGTGATCGACGAAGGCGTCCTCTTCAGGGAAGCGATCGGTCACGGCAACGACCAGTACTGGCGCCTGCTCACCAGCGCGTTCCTGCACGAGAACCTCCTGCACATCGGCTTCAACATGTACCTGCTGTACGTGCTCGGGCTGATGCTCGAGCCGGCGATCGGGTCGGTGCGCTTCGCGGTCATCTACTTCACCGCGCTGTTCGCCGGCGCCTTCGGCGTCGTGTTCTCCACGAACGGGGCGAGCCTCGGCGCCTCGGGCGCGATCTTCGGGCTGATGGGCGCGGCCGTGGTGGAGCTGCGCGCACGCGGCATCAGCGTGCAGCAGTCGGGCATCGGCGCGCTGATCGTGATCAACCTCGTGTTCAGCTTCGTCGTCCCCAACATCGCCATCGGCGACCACATCGGCGGGCTGATCGGCGGCTTCGTCGCCGGCTATGCGATTCGCACCGCCGACGAACGGCGTGTGCCCGCGCTGGGGATCATCGCCTGCGTGCTGCTGGCCGTGGCCGCCGTGTTCGCCGCGATCGCCGTGTCAGGCGCCACCGGCAGCGGCTTCGCATAGAAGACCCGCTCGCCGGACCGCTGCCGGTCTCTCAGACGAGCTGCGGCTCGCGTGCGTGCGTGTCCCTGGGCGTGACGCCGTCCGCGGCAGGCCTGCTCACGACGATCCGCGCCGGCGCTCTGTCCACGAGCAGGGCCACCGCCACGAACGGGAACGCCCACGGAAGGTAGCGCCAGGGCCAGTGGTCGCCGGCGAGCAGCATGCCCAGCAGCAGGCAGCCGCACAGCCCTGCGACGCGCGGCCCGTCCAACCACGGTCTGTCGATGCGGCGAAGGGCGAGCACGACCCAGACCAGCGTCGCGAGGACCGCGGCCTGGACGATGGGCTGAAGCCATTCGACGGAGAACGTGTACCACGGCGCGTCGAAGGAACCCCGCGTGAACTGATACGAGAGGGCCTTGACCATCGCCGCGAACGCGCCGGCGCCGCCGAGCCCCACGAGGTAGCCACACAGCAGCAACGAGAGCGCGATCGCAGGCAACAGCGCCCGGATGCGCTCACGCCGGCCTCGCACGAGCCACAGCGGTACGAGGACGAGTGGCACCACCTTGGTCCAGACCGCGATGACGAGCAGCAGTGTGGAACGACCGGCATGGGCTGCGAGCGCCAGCATCCACGCGAGGACAGCCGCCAGCACCATGTCGTTGGTGCCGCTCGACGCGGCGACCATCATCGGTGGGAATGCGAGCCAGGCGAGCACCGCACGGGTGCTCGCGACACGGTCCGGACCGGCGATACGCCGAGCGAGCAGCCAGATGGCCACTGCTGTGGCCAACAACGCCACAGCTGCCGTTGGCGACGCTCCAGACGGTTCGCTCCACGCGTCGAGGACCGGAGAGAGCATCGCCCCCGGTATGTAGAAGACGTACGTGAGCAGTGGATAGGTGTCGCCGTGCAAGAAGGCGGCGATGTGACCGTAGGGCAGCTGCCAGTGAAGGAGGTCGGTCGCACCCGCCAGCGACGCCGTGGCCACGTCGCCCGTGGCAACAGACGTCAGCGTGAGCGTCATCACCGCGACGAGCATCCCGGCCGTGATGAAGCGCAGCAGGCGCAGCCGGCGTGCAGCGTCGCACCTCGCCGTCAACCAGTCGAACAGCGGCACCTGGCGCGCTGTCGCGGCGCCCTCCGTGCGGCGCACCCCCACGCTGAGGCAGCGAAGCGCCAGATACGTGAGCGACGACGCGCTCACGAGCACGTTGATCCACACGAATCCTGCGTTCACCAGCAGGATGTCGGCGGTGAGACCGGCGAGCGCGAGCGCGTCGAGGTTGCGCAGCCGCCACAGGGGCACCACCATCGTGGCCAGCATGAAGACCGCGGAGAACAGGGCGAGTATCCACGCGCTGTTGGCGAGCGCGGAGCCCGCTTTCGGCGCGCCGGCTTCCGGTGCGGTGAATACGACCTGGCCATGCGGGTCCACCAGCACCCCCAGCATCGTGCGAGAGCCGTCGAAGAACGCCACCGACTGCAGGCGGTTGTCGAAGGGAATCGTACGGGCGCCGGTTATGTGGTGGTGGGCCAAGTATTCGGCGTCGGAGCGGTCAGCGCGCACGGCCGCGACCGCCTGACGGGAAGAAAGCGAATAGTGGGGCCGCGAACGGTCGTGAAGGACGGACAGGGCCCCGGAGCCGAGGACGAACACGGCCGCAGCCACGAGCAGCTCACCGCGGACGCCTCGGCACACGTTCATCCCTTGGTATCGGCACGCCTCGCCGTCCGGTTGAGCGGCGGCGAGCCTGCCCTGGCGCAGCCCGCGGAC
>JASHYF010000367.1 GCA_030043235.1 Solirubrobacteraceae bacterium
TGCGCGCCGCCGATCGCATCTGCGACGCGCTGCGCGGCGAGTTCGCGCTCTCGTGCGGCACCGCCGAGCTGAGCGCCAGCGTGGGCGTCGCCTGCTCGAACGGGACGCCGATCACTTCCGATGAGCTCGTCAGGCGAGCCGACGCCGCGATGTACCAGTCCAAGCAGGACGCGCGCTGCGCGCCCGTGCTGGCGGACCAGGCGCCCCAGCGCTAGAGATGCCAAGGGCGGGAGCCGGGCGCGCACGTCGCGCCCGGCTCCCGCCCCTTCAAGCTAGCTGCCTACGACGATGAGGATTCTCCTACGATGAGGATTCTCCTTCTTTTGCTTCAGGCTTCTTCTTCTACGGGTTCAAACCCGACATTGCCTCCCTTGATGGCTATTTCTTCGAGCAGGATGTCGAGATGGCCCTTGCGGTAAACGACGTAGCCGTACGCGGGGGTTTCCGGTTCTTTGTCGATCGACCCTTCTGGAAATTCGCAGTGTTCGGCTGGTTTAATCCAGGCTGTGACGTTCTTGAATTCGGTTTCGATGTCAAGCTTTTCCTCGAAGCCGCTCGGGTACTCTTTCAGCTTCTTCTTCCCTGTAACTTCTTCCTTCTCCGTTTCGTAGAACGCCGCTTCGTATTCCCTGTTCGGTTTCGTCTTCGCCTTCGTCGGGATCGTCTGTTCTGGAATCGTCACCTGGCAGGCAGACTTCTTGGCTATCGATACGACGACCCTGCTGTCTTTCGTGATCTTGACTTCGGACGCTTCGCCTTCTCCAATCACGCCCGATTTGTTCGAGTGAAATTCGAACGAGAGCTTGAACGTTGGCAGTTTGACGGATTCTGTCCCTGCTGCGACGGGCCTGCGCTCCCAGCAGTCCTTGAACGTGACGGTCTGGAAGAAGGTGTTCGACCGTGATTCGTCGACTTTGCCCGTGGAGTGCAATGCCCGGCTGCATTCTTTGACGGTCAGTGCGCCACCCGCGAGGACGATGCCGGGTTGTTCTTCCGATTCTATTTCTCCATGGCCGCTCGCGGTGGCGGGTTCGGATTCGGAGATCGTCTTCCCGAAGATGCTCGCCGTGAATTTGCCGAACACCACTTCTTTTTTCGGCTTTTTCTTCGCGAATGCCGGGGCGGCAAACATGCCGAACACGCACGCGGCGACGGCGACCCCGAGTAGTATCGTCTTGACGCTTCTCATTCTCCTAGGTCCTCGCTTTCGCCCTTAGCAGGCTGGTTGAAAATCTGGCCACAATCGTCAACGACTCGCTAGCTCACCCCGAGGCGCCTTCGGGGTCCCCTCCTCCGAGTACCCCCGAGATAGAGAGCGTCGAGCATATCACGAAGCGCGGCGTTTGGCAGCGGAAAACGGCGTCCGCGCCGGCCGGGCGAGAGGGCGCCACAGCAAGCCCCGGCCACCCGCTGGCTGGCTGGCCAACTCAGGGCCGCACGGCGCGTTGGCATGCCGTTTTTCGGTATCCTGGCGTACCGGCGTGTCCGCCTGCCGGGTGCCCGTACAGGCCCTGTCGGCGAGCCCGTCGCCGGGGGCCCGATGTGTGCCCAGCGACGTGATCGAGAAGCGGCAATGAAGGACGGAGTGTGCAGGAGCGATGATCTCCCCTGACGGACCGTCTCGCGACAAGGCGAGCAGATCGCCCATATGAGCGGAGCGCGCAAACGCAGCGCGCTGCTGGCGCTCGCCGCGGCGGTCGTGGTGACGGGCGCGATCGTGGCGGTCGCCACGACAAAAGGCAGCGGCCACCACCACCCGGGCCCCGCCGCCACGCGCACCGACACTTCGCCGCCGCCGCGCGACGTTTCGCCGCCGCCGCGCGACGTTTCCAGCGAGCTGGCGCTTGCAGCCGGCTACCTCGGCATGTCACAAGCGCAGCTGCGCGGCGAGCTGCGCTCGGGACGCACGCTTGCGCAGATCGCGGCGTCGCGGGCGGGCAAGTCGAGCGAGGGCCTCCTCGACGCGCTGGTCGGCGCCAGGGCTGCGGAGCTGCGCGAGGAGACCGGCTCGGCGAAGCTCTCCCGAGCCGCGCGGGAAAGGCGCCTGGCCCGCCTGCGCAGGCGCATCGACGCTCGGCTCGACCGGATCGAGGGCTACGCGGGCCTGCCGGCGAGCGCTCGCTATCTCGGCCTGCGCACGAGCCAGCTGCGCGCCGAGCTCGAGTCGGGGCGAAGCCTCGCACAGATCGCCGACGCCACGCCGGGGAAGTCGGCCACGGGGTTGATAGACGCGCGTGTGAGCGGCAGGGAGGCCGCCCTCGAGTCGGCGCTCGCATCGGGCAAGGTCAGCAAGGCGACCGCTGGCAGGCTGCTGTCGAGCCTGCGCCGGCGCATCACCAGCGAAGTTCAGCGCACGCCAAGCCCCTAACGGGCCCGCTCAGCGCAGGTTTCCGTGGAACCGCGTCCGGGCCGCGAAGGCCTCGGATTGCGGCCGCGACGTCTGCAATCCACGTTGCAGCCGCGGCCGCATTGTGTGCAAAGGGCGGTGCAGCCATAAAGCGCGCCTAAGCGCGGGTCGATGCTCACCGCAAGGACACGCCTGTGTCCACGATCCCAAAAAAGGGGGCCTTGAAGTGTTTATGCGTAAAGGCAAGCGAACCTTCGCTAGCCGCAAGCGAAAGATAGCAGGCCTGCTCGCATTCGTGCTCGCAGGCGTGATCGGCGTGGGCGTGTACGCGTTCACGGCAAGCAACACCCAAGCGGAAAAATCGGGCGCCGGTGCCAACACCGCAGTCGTGTCCGGCTACAACACCACGAACCTGCACTTCACGCTCACGGGCGGGACTGCTACGAAGGCCGAATTCACAGCAGAACCATCGTCAGCGGGAGAGGCAGACGCCAAAGAAGCCGAAATCAACGTGATGCCATCGGCCGGAACGCCGGTTTGGACGCATTGCGTACTGACTACTCCGGGCGCAAAAGCCCTGTTCACGTGCACATTTGGAACCCCGCTAACGAAGACTGAAATCGAAGAAGACGTCGTACAGGAAACCATCGTCACATCGTAGGCGTAACGACCGAGTGGCAAACGCGGAGGGCCGGCCCTGCCGGCCCTCCACGGCCACACCCACAACCGAGCAGCAGGCATGCGACCTCGACGCATCAGAAAACTCCTCGCCACCGCCCTGGGGCTGATCGTCCTTGGGCTGGTGTGGTTCTACCTCGCCCCGACCCAGCTCGGCGGCTCGGCGACCTACGTCGTCACCCACGGGACGAGCATGGAGCCCCGCTTTCACACGGGCGACCTGGCGATCGTGCGCGGCCAGAGCAGCTACCACGTGGGCGAAGTCGTCGCCTACCACAACCACCAGCTGCACACGATCGTGCTGCACCGGATCATCGCCCGCGACGGCTCGCGGTACGTGTTCAAGGGCGACAACAACAACTTCATCGACCCCGAACACCCAGCCGCCAGCCAGCTGATCGGCGCGCTGTGGCTGCACATCCCGCGGGTGGGCGCGACGCTTCAGTCAATCCGCTCGCCGGTGCTGATCGGGACCCTCGTAGCCATCGGGGTGATCCTGCTCACCGGGGTCGCGCTCACGCAGCGACGAAAGCGCAGGCGCGACCGGAGGCACGCCGGCGGGAGCACTCTGCTGCCCGCTGGGCAGCCACTGCAGCGGCCAGGCGGGGGAGTCGTCAGCGTGCTCGCGTGCGGCCTGCTCGCGCTGATCCCTTTCGGCGTGCTCGCGCTGCTCGCGTTCGCGCGTGCGCCCACTGCCAGCCTACCCGTCACCAGTCAGTACACGCAGAGCGGGACGTTGTCCTACTCCGCGTACACGGCGCCGGGACCGGTCTACCCGGACGGCCGGGCTGTGACCGGGGAACCCCTGTTCACCAACCTCATCCGCGAAGTCGAATACCGCTACGCATACGCGTTCGCAGCCGGTGCGGCGCACACGCTGGCCGGCAGGGCACAGCTGTACGCGACGGTCGCAGCACCGAGCGGCTGGAAGACGACGCTCGCGCTCGGCAGCCCGACCTACTTCCACGGGGACCACGCTGTCGTCGCGGGCACGCTCGACCTCGCATCGCTGAGCGCGACGCTGCGCCGCGTGGAGAGCACGACAGGCGTGCGAAACGACACATACACGGTCACCATCGCGCCACACGTGAGCGCCAACGGCAGCCTCGACGGGCAGCGCCTCCACGCGGCGTTCTCGCCGACAAGCCAGTTCCCGATGACCGAATATGAGATCGAACCACCCCGTGAAACCGGCGGCGCGGCTGCCGTAGGATCCTCCTCGAGCAAGCCCGGATCGTCCGCGGCCAACCCCCTCGCCTCCTCGGCCTCCGCCTCTGTCACCGGCTACGAGAAGCGGACGGCAGCCCTCGCGCTCGGGCCCTTCCGGCCGTCGGTCGCGACGGCGCGAGCGGTCGCGCTGAGCGCGATCGCGATCATCCTCTGCGCCCTGTCGGCCGCCGTAGCCGTCGTGCGCCGGCGTGCGCCGCGAGACGCCTCGGCGGCGATCCGTGCGCGCTACGGCCACCTGATCATCCCGGTGCAGCGCGTGTGGCCGCTGCCGGGCGTCCCGGTGATCGACGTCGCGGACATCGACGCGCTGGCGCGGATCGCCGAACACTACGATCGCTCGATCCTGCACGAGACGGCCAATCGAGGCGAGGCCTTCTGGGTCGCCGACGAGAGCGGGCAGTTCCGCTACGGGATCAGCGCACCGGCGCCCGGCGCGGTGGCGGAGCACGCACCAAGCGGACAGGCGTACGCGGCCGAGACCGATACGCACACGCGCACGCCCCGCGACGCGGCCGAGCGCGATGCACACACGCGGACCCCCGCCGACGCGGCCGTCCAGCAGACGGCGGCGGAGCCAGCGGCACGTGAATGGGCTCTCGCGGACGGCGTCGCCGGAGAGACAGACCCCAGCACGCTCGCCGACGCGGTGTACGCGGACGAGCTCGAGCTGGGGGGCGTGTTCGCGGCGTCGGCGGCGCCCTCGCCTCCCGAGCCGCAAGCGCCGGCGCAGGCCGAGCCGCGCGCACCGGCGTGGCCGCACGCGGAGGCG
>JASHYF010000368.1 GCA_030043235.1 Solirubrobacteraceae bacterium
GAGCCCTTCAGCAGCGCCTTCATGCGGTCGTAGTCCTCCATCGCTGCCTGGCGGCCGATGTTCGCGTCCGAGCCGGAGCCCAGGCCGCGCGTGAGCTCCGCGCCGATGTGCAGGGTGACGTCCGCGGTGGACTGCTGCAGCGACTGCACGTCGGTGTTCACGGCCACGAACTCGATGCCCTCGACCTCCGCCTCGACCATGCGATTGACCGCGTTCACACCCCCGCCGCCGACGCCCACCACACGAATCGCCGGCTTGCCGGCCGTGCCCGCGGAGCTGGACGGGAGCGTGTCCGCGTAGTCGCCGAGCAGCGCGCGCTCGATGGCCGGGCCCGTGATCGCCGGGTGCTCGATCGGCGGCTCGGGGGACGGCGGGTGCATCACGTTTGCGGGAATCTCCGAAGAGAACGCGTGGCGAAGGCGCTCGCGCGCGGAGGGAGCGCCCTGCTCGTCGGGCTCGCCGGCCGGCGCCGATTCGCCTAGAGCCGGATGCGGCGGGGCATCCGCGCGGGCCGCGGGCGCGGCGTCCGGGTCGCGCGAGGCGCCGGAGCGCTCATCGCCCTCCTCCTCCTCGGTCTTGCGGAAGAGCGCCGCGAGCGGCCCTTCGCGCATGCTCGCGCGCTTAGGCCCCGCCACCGCTGAGCACCTCCTCGCGGCGATTCGCCAGCACCTCTTGCGCGAGCTGGCGGTAGGACTGGGCGGCCACGCCGTCGGGCTCGTACTTGAGCACCGACATGCCCTTCACGGGAGCCTCGGCGAAGCGCACGGTCTTGCGGATGCGCGAGGCGAACACGCGATCACCGAAGTTCTCCTCGAGGATCTCGATCGCCTCCTTCGCGTGGATCGTGCGCGAATCGACCAACGTGGGGAGGATACCCTCGATGTCAACGTGGGGATTGAGGTTCTCGCGGATCATCGCGAGCGTGTTCTGCAGCTGGATGAGGCCGCGCATGGACAGATACTCGCACTGCACGGGGACGATCACCTTGTCGGCGGCGGTGAGCGCGTTGATCGTCAGCAGGCCGAGGCTGGGCGGCGTGTCGATGCAGATGTAGTCGTAGTCGTCGAGGATCGGCTGGAACGCCTTCTGCAGCGCGCGCTCGCGGCCGATCATCGTGGACATCGCGATCTCCGCTCCGGCGAGGTCGATCGACGCGCACGCCACGTCGATCTCGCGCTTGCGGATCACCTCTCGAATCGAGACCCTGTGCACGAGCACGTCGTACATCGACCGCTCGAGCGTGTCGGGGTCGATCCCCTGCGACATCGTGAGGTTGCCCTGGGGGTCCATGTCCACGCACAGCACGCGGTGACCCTCCTCCGCGAACGCGGCGGCCAGGTTGAGCGTGGTCGTCGTCTTGGCCACGCCGCCCTTCTGGTTGGCGAACGCGATGACCTTGGCCGTGCCTTCCACGGTGGCTCCGATACTCGATTGCTGGACAGCCGTCCGATGGGTATTCGCATGCGAGGCGACGATTCCTGCACGGCAACTACGATCCCGAGATGCCCGCCGGCAGCAGCGACGGCCCCGCTACGCCCGCCGGCGCAAGCGACGGTGCTCGCGACCTGCGCTCGCGCCTGCGCGACAAGCGGGTGCTCGTGTGCGTGGGCGCGGGCGGGGTGGGCAAGACGACGACCGCGGCGGCGCTCGCGCTCGGGCTGGCGCAGCGTGGGCAGAAGGTGGCGGTGGTGACGATCGATCCCGCCAAGCGCCTGGCCTCGGCGCTCGGCCTGCAGGAGCTGGCGTCTGAGCCGCGGCGGATCGAGCCGGCGCTGCTCGGCGCGCAGGGCGTCGCGGTTGAGGGCGAGCTGTGGGCGATGATGCTCGACGCGAAGCGCACGTTCGACGAGCTGATCGCGCGCCTGGCGCCGGATGAGCGCGCGCGCGAGGAGATCCTCGCCAATCCCGTGTACGAGGAGCTGTCCACGGCGGTCGCCGGCTCTCACGAGCTGAGCGCGATCGCCAAGCTGTACGAGCTGCACGAGGAGCACGACTTCGACGTGATCGTGCTGGACACGCCGCCGTCGCGCAACGCGCTGGACTTCCTCGACGCGCCCAACCGCCTGCTCGGGTTTCTGGAAGGGCGCGCCCTGCAGGTGTTCTTGCGCCCCGGCGGGATCACCGCGCGCGTGTTCGGGCGCGGGACCGCGCTGGTGTTCGCGATCTTCGCGCGCGTCACGGGGGTGGACATGCTGGCCGAGCTCTCGCGCTTCTTCCGCTCGCTGGCCGGCGTGATCGACAGCTTCGGCGAGCGCACGCGCAGCGTGGCGAGGCTGCTGCGCGACGAGCGCACGAGCTTCTTGATCGTCACCTCGCCCGAGCCGGAGCCGGCGCGCGAGGCGCTCTTTCTCATGCAGCGCCTGCGCCAGAGCGAGATGCCGCTGGGCGAGCTGATCGTCAACCGCGTGCACACCCACGACCTGCACGGCTTCTCCACCGAGCGGGTCGCGGGACTGCTGGCGGGAGAGCTCGGCGAGCGCCTGGCGGGGCGCGTGGCCGCCAACCTCGCCGACTTCGACGTGCTCGCCCGGCGCGACCGCGAGACGATCGCGCGCCTGTCAGAGGAGTGGAAGCGAGCGATGGGCAGCTCGCGGGACCCCGGCCCGCGGGGCCCCG
>JASHYF010000369.1 GCA_030043235.1 Solirubrobacteraceae bacterium
TTCAGCCACCTGTGGATGGATCGCCAGCCGCAGAGCTCGGAGTTCAAGATCAACGCGACCGAGATGGGTGTCAGCCTCAGACGCAGCGCCGCTTCGCTGGAGCTGGGTGATCGTCATCCGATCGCCCGCGAGCTTGCCGGACTGCTGATATCGCGGCGTCCGATCCAGTACCAGTTCATGGCCCGCTTCGAGGCGATCCTCTACGGCCCCGAGCACCTCTCGCTGCCGCTGATCGACCGCTTCGGGGCGCGGTTGGGCGTCTCCGAGCCGGCCGGCGTGGCGTAGGCGGCGTGGCCGTGCGGGTCGCGGCGCTCGAGCGTCCCCTGCGGGAGGAGTTCCCGCGTCTGCTCCGGGACGGCGAGCGCGCATGCGAGCTCGAGGCGCTGCGGGCGCGGACCCGCAGGTTCGCCGATGAGCACGTGCGCCCGCGGGCGCTCGAGATCGACCGCCGCACGGGCGAGGATCCGGGCTGGTTCGATTGGGAGCTGGTGCGCGCCGGCGCCGAGCATGGAATGCTCAGGTTCTTGATCCCGGCGCCGGCGGGAGGCGAGGGCGGCAGCCCCATCCACTGCTCGGTCGTGATGGAGGAGCTGTGCGCCGCCTGCCCGGGCATCGCGCTGATCTTCGGCGCGCACGCGCTCGGCGTCTCGCCGCTGCTGCTGGGCGGCGCCTCGCACTGGGACGGCGTGCTGGCCGAGCTGCTCGACTCCGAGCGGGCCGGCTCACCGATGCTGATGGCGTGCGCGATCACCGAGCCCGAAGCCGGAACGGACGTCGAGGACCCCGACCTGCTGCGGCGCGGACGGATCACCAGCCACGCCCGCCGCGTCCCCGGAGGCTTTCGCCTGAGCGGCACCAAGCGGTTCATCTCCAACGGCAGCGTCGCCCGCTGGATCACGGTGCTGATGCCGACCGAGCCGCGGCGGGCGGCGGAGACCTTGACCTGTTTTCTCCTCGACACCCGCAGCGAGGGGTTCTCGGTGAGCCGTGTCGAGCACAAGATGGGCCAGCGCGCCTGCCCCGCGGCCGAACTGAGATTCGACGAGGTCTTCGTCCCCGACGAGCTGATCGTGGGTAGGGAGGGCGACGGCGCCGCGGAGACGATGATCGTGCTGGCATCCTCGCGCCCACCGGTGGGTGCGATCGCGACCGGCATCGCTCGCGGCGCCTACGAGCGGCTGCTCGCCTGGCTCTCGGAGGACCCGGCGGCGAGGGGCCTGCTCGAGCGCCAGCACGTCCAGCTCGTGCTGGCCTCGATGGAGGAGGAGATCCACCTCTCGCGCCAGGCCTACATGGACGCCGCCACCGAGCTCGACTCCGGGGCGCTTGGCCGTGTCCGCTCCGATCCGTCCGTCCGGGCGCTGGGGCACGTGCCTGCGAGCATCCGCAGGCGGGCCCGCGTGCGTCGCTGGCTGGCCTCCGAGCGGGCCCGCGACGCCACGGTCGCGCTGCTGCACCGCACCACGAGCGAGCGGGCGCTGACGCGCTCGCTCGCGCTCTCCTCGCTGGCGAAGGCGCGGGGCGCAGACGTCGCGATGCGCGTGACGGGCGCCGCGCTCGAGCTCGTTGGCCTGCGCGCCGGGCCTGTGCGGGCGGAGCTCGAGAAGCTCTGGCGCGACGCCAAGCTCACGCAGATCTACGAGGGCACCAACCAGCTCAACCGGATCGAGGTCTACCGCGGACTGTGCCACGGGGAGACCGTCAACTGCCTGCCTCCGCTGCACCGCGCTCACGTCAACGCAGACGTGCCGCGGCACGCCGACCTCGAAGCGGGCACAAACGGAAACGCGCCCCAGCGCCCCGTCGTCGGCACCGTCGTCGGCGCCGTCGGAGGCAGAGTATGACCGGGGCCACCGCCGTCGAGCGCGCCGAGCTGCTCGAGACGGCTCGCGAGCTCGCGCGCCGCGAGCTCGTGCCGCGCGCCGCCGCCCTGGACGCGGGCGAGCAGGACGTCCTGGCGACGTGCTGGCGCCAGCTCGCGGAGATCGGGCTCGACCGCGCGCTGCTCGCCGAGGAGCACGGCGGTTCGGGGCTGTCCGTCAGCGACCTGCTGGCGGCGATCGAGGAGCTCGCCGCCGGCGAGGGCGGCATCGCGCTGTGTGTGCTGCTCGCAAACGCCGCGCTCGCGACGCTTCCCTCCGAGCACGCCGCGGCCATCCCCGGGGGCGCGCGCTGGGCGCTCGTCCCGGTGCGCTCAGGCGCGGAGGCGACGGTCTCCGACGGGCGGCTCGAGGGCAGTGTCGCCTCGGCGCTCGGCGCGTACGGCACTGAGGGCGTCGTGTTCGCCGTCCAGGGAGACCGGCCGGCGTCGATCGCCGTCGCGGCCGGGACACCGGGGTTGGAGCTCGCGCGCGACGAGGCGCAGATGGGCCTGCGCGCAGCGCCCGCGGCGTCGATCGGCCTGACCGGGATCGACGCGCACGCCGACCTGACGCAGAGCGACGGCGCGAGCGCGCCGGCGGACGCCGGTGGCGTGCTCGCGCTCCTGCGGGCGGGGACGGCGGCGATCGCGCGCGGGATCGCCCGCCGCGCCTACGGGATGGCGCTGGAGTACGCGAAGGCCCGCCGTCAGGGCGGCGTGGCGATCATCGAGCACGACGCCGTCAGCGAGATGCTCGCCGCGATGGCGGTGCGGCTTTCGTGCCCGCTTCCGGCCGCCGCCGGCGCGGCGGCTGCGCTCGCGGCGAAGGTCGCGGCGAGCGACGCCGCTGTCGCGAGCACCACCGACGCCGTGCAGGTGTTCGGCGGCACCGGCTACATGCGCGAGACCGGGATCGAGAAGCTGATGCGCGACGCCAAGTACTGCCAGCTGTTCCCAGAGCCCAATTGGGTCGCGCAAGACGAGCTGATGCGCCTAGCCTGCGACTGAGACCCGCCTGGCGGCCTCGTTGACCTCGTTCAGCGGCTTGCCGCTGTCGCCGGCGAGCCAAGCCGCCACCGGAGCAGCGGTCCGTTCGGAGGAGTGCGCGGCGGTCGCTGCCAGCTCGAGGATCGCCTCGACCTCCTCTGCGCCGGGCGGGGAGGCTCCGATCTCTCGCGCAAATGCCTCGATCCATTGGTCTCTGGTCATGTGGTGTGCGCTCTCCTGATCGATGGTTGCATGGGTGCCTTCGGCCAGCGTGTGCTCCTCGGTTAGGGTACCCTAATTACAAACGCTGTCGTCGGCGGAGCCACCAGGTGAGAACGAGCCGCGAAGAGTCGGGGATGTGAGATGGGAAGCTCATCGACGAGCGGCGCGGGCGCGACGTTGGCGGTAGGGGGAGCGTGAGCACCGTCGGCTTCCCGGCCCGTGTGCCCTCCGCGTGGAGCAGGCCGCCCGCGGGCGCCTGGCGGTCCGCCCCGTCGCTCGCCGAAGGGCTCGCGTGGCGCCTGGACACCTTCAACAAGTTCCTGCTGGCCGCCTCGCCCGTGTCGCGCATGACGGCGGCGGTCGGCAGGGAGGCATGTCGCACGCTCGGCTTTTCGCGCGTGGCGTTCCTGCGCGTCAATTGGCATGTGCGGCGGGTCAGGGGAGGTGCCGGCTATGGCGTGGACTCGTCGGCGCTCGGCCGCATCACCGAGCCGTTCGAGTCGAGTCCCTGGATCTTGGATTGCGCGGTCAGCGGGCGGCCGGCATTCGCGCTGAACGTGAGGCACGGTCCCCTGCTGCCGATGAGGTACGTGGAGCTGTTCAGCCTCGGTCCGCTGCTCTGCGTGCCGGTGATCGACAGCGCCGGCCCCGCGGCTGTGATGCTGCTCGATCGCCGCGGCGAGCCCTTCGGGGTCACCGACGAGCTGCTGCGCGCGGCCATGTCGGTGGGCCAGAGCCTCGGCCTGGCGCTCGAGGCGGCGAAGGGCTACCGCAGCCGGAGCGCGGGAGCCGAGCAGCTTCCGCTCCTGTCCGCGCGCCAGCTGCAGATGCTGGGCATGCTGAGCCGGGGCATGTCGAACAAGGAGATCGCCACGGCCACCGGGCTGAGCGCGTTCACGGTCCGCGACCACGTCTCGAGCCTGCTGCACAGCCTCGACGTCGCAAGCCGCTCGGCCGCGGTTGCCCGCGGCTGGGAGCTGGGGCTGCTCGGCGCCGATCCATGCTGAGGTGAGCTGGCCGGTGAGGCGGCTCGCGCCGCTTCACCCTACAAATGTCGGATTACAAAGCGGGCTTGCATGCTGTTGCATCTGTCCCAGCAACGTGGTCCGCGCGGTGGCCGCTGCGGGCGACGCCAACCCAGCCGGTGCACGGAGGTGACGCGCATGAGTGCCAACGCGACCAGTTCTCGCTCGCGCCGTTCGCGCCGGGCTGTGAGGGACGAGCCATATGCCGGCGTAGCGGACATCTACCGGGAGAAGTGGACGTGGGACAAGGTCGCCTGGGGAACGCACTGCGTCGACTGCTATCCCGGCAACTGCCCCTTCTTCGTCTACGTCAAGGACGGCATCGTCTGGCGCGAGGAGCAGGCGGGGACGTTCACGCAAATCGAGCAGCAGATCCCCGACAACAACCCGATGGGCTGCCAGAAGGGCGCCGCCTGGAGCCAGCAGCTCTACAGCCCCGACCGCCTGATGCACCCGCTGAGGCGCGCCGGCGAGCGTGGCTCGGGCAAGTGGAAGCAGATCTCGTGGGATCAGGCGCTCACCGAGATCGCCGACGCTCTGATCGACGCGATCCGCGAGGAGGGTCCCGAGTCGATCATCCGCGAGGGGACTCCCGAGATCGGGGCCGTGATCGAGGCTCAGCGGTTCCTGGACCTGATCGGCGCCGTCACGACCGACCTGAACGGCTCGATCAACGACTTCGCCTCGGGGCTGTATGAGACCTACGGAAAGTTCAA
>JASHYF010000370.1 GCA_030043235.1 Solirubrobacteraceae bacterium
CGAGCCCCCGGCGGCCGAGGCCGGGGCGTCAGCGGCGCCCGAGGGCGCAACGGCTGAGGACCCAGCGGCGGCCGAGCCCCCGGCGGCCGAGACCGGGGCGGCCGCGGCGGCCGAGGGCGCATCGGCCCCCGGGAGGGAGGGCGAGGACGCGGTGCACGCGGAGGCGGAGGCGCAGGCCGACGTGGAGGCGCGTCCAGCCGACCCTGAGCCGGACGCGAGCGCACAGGGTGAGGACGAGGTGCACGCGGAGGCACAGGCCAGTGCGCAGGCGCTCGCCGATGCGCAGGACGCGACCGACTCGGACGGCGCTGAGCCCGCGGCGCACGACAGCGAGGAGACGACAGCGGAGGCGAGCGCATCGTGAGCACTGTGAGAAGGGCCGACAGGCCCGGTCAGGGGCGCCCGGAGGGCGGCCGATCCTCTCAGGAGAGCCGGCCGGACGCCGGCTCGGGCATTTCGGCCAAGGACGTGAAGGCGCTGCGCGACCGTACGGGCGCGGGGATGATGGACTGCAAGAAGGCGCTGACGGAGGCGCAGGGCGACGTGGAGAAGGCGATCGAGGTCCTGCGCGTGCGCCAGGGCAAGAAAATCCAGGATCTGGGCGAGCGCGCGGCGACGGAGGGCACGGTGCAGGCGTACGTGCACGCGGGCTCGAAGGTGGGTGTGCTGATCGAGGTGGACTGCAACACGGACTTCGTGGCCAAGAACGAGGAGTTTGTGACGTTCGCCAGGGATCTGGCCATGCAGATCGCGGCCAGCCCGAGCGTGCGCTACGTGAGCCGCGACGACGTGCCCGAGCCCGAGCGCGAAGCGGAGGCGCGCATCTACGAGCAGGAGGCGGCGGACAAGCCGGAGAACGTGCGCGAGAAAATCGTGTCCGGCAAGCTCGACTCGTGGCTGCGGACGATCGTGCTGCTCGAGCAGGAGATGCACAACCCGAAGTTCGAGGGCAAGACCGTGCAGCAGCTGCGCGACGAGCTCACCGCGAGCACCGGCGAGAACGTGGTGATTCGCCGCTTCGTGCGCTTCGCGATCGGCCAGTAGCGCGCGCACGTGACGCTCGGCCCGGCTTGCGGGATAGGCTCTGCCGGCGATGGCGCCGGCCTTCAAACGCATCCTGCTGAAGCTGTCGGGCGAGGCGCTGATGGGCTCGCTGGACTACGGCACGGACCCCGAGCGCGTGGCGGCGGTGGCGCGGCAGGTGACGTCTGTGCGCGACCAGGGGGTGGAGGTGGCGATCGTGGTGGGCGCGGGCAACATCTACCGCGGCATGAAGGGCGCGGCGGCGGGGATGGACCGCTCGACGGCGGACTACATGGGCATGCTCGCGACGGTGCTGAACGCGCTGCCGCTGCAGGACGCGCTGGAGAAGATGGGCACGGATACGCGCGTGCAGTCGGCGCTGGGCATCTCCGAGGTCGCCGAGCCGTACATCCGCAGGCGCGCGATGCGCCACCTGGAGAAGGGCCGCGTGGTGATCTTCGCGGCGGGCACGGGCAACCCGTTCTTCACGACCGACACGGCGGCGGCGCTGCGCGCGGCGGAGATCCACGCGGAGATCATCCTGATGGCGAAGAACGGCGTGGAGGGCGTGTACAGCGCCGACCCCGCGCTCGAGGCGAGCGCGGAGTTCATTCCGGAGATCACGCACATGGAGGCGCTGGAGCGGCGCCTGCGCGTGATGGACTCGACGGCGCTCGCGCTGTGCATGGAGAACGGCATGCCGCTGAACGTGTTCAACATGGAACACGAGGACTCGCTCGCGCGGATAATCTCAGGCGAGCGCGTGGGGACACTTGTATCGACAGCGGCGGGAGACGGAGATGGCGGCTGAGAGCTTGATCGACGAACTGCTCGAGGACGCGGGCGAGCGCATGGGCAAGTCGGTGGAGTCGGCCACGCACGAGTTCTCGACCGTGCGCACCGGCCGCGCGAGCCCGTCGCTGCTCGATCGCGTGACGGTCGACTACTACGGCGCGATCACGCCGCTCAACCAGCTCGCCACGATCTCCGCGCCGGAAGCGCGCCTGCTGACGGTGCAGCCTTACGACAAGTCCTCGATCAAGGCGATCGAGAAAGCGATCAACGAGTCGGACGTGGGGCTGACGCCGTCCAACGACGGCAACGTGGTGCGACTGGTGGTGCCGGAGCTGACGGAAGAGCGCCGTCGCGAGCTGGTGAAGGTCGTGCGCAACCTGGCCGAGGAGGGACGCGTGGCGGTGCGCAACGTGCGCCGCGACACGATGCAGCACCTGCGCGAGCTGAAGTCCGAGGGCGAAGCGTCCTCCGACGACGAGCACCGCGCGGAGGTGGAGCTGCAGAAGCTGACCGACGCGCGCATCGCTGAGCTCGACGGCGTGCTGAAGGCCAAGGAAGAGGAGATCCTCGCAGTCTGATGCCGCCCGCCGGTGAAGCCGTGGCGGCGGGTGGGGGGGCTCGTTACGTTGCGATCATCACCGACGGCAACGGGCGCTGGGCGCGCGCGCGGGGGCTGCCGGTCAACGACGGCCACAGCGCCGGCGCGGACACCGTCAAGGCGCGGCTGCGCGATGCGGTGGAGCTTGGCATCGAGGAGCTCACGGTGTACTCCTTCTCCACCGAGAACTGGTCGCGCCCCCCCGAGGAGGTGCAGGGGCTGATGGACATGTTCTCGGCGAGGATTGCCCGGGAAACCCCCGAGCTGCACGAGGAAGGCGTGCGCATGCGCTTCATCGGCCGCCGGGAGCGCATCGACGCACGTCTCACGGAGCAGATGCGCTGGGCGGAAGAGCTGACGGGCGCGAACAGCCGCATCACGCTGTTCGTGGCGTTCAACTACGGCGGGCGCGCGGAGATCGTGGACGCCGCGCGGCGCTTCGACGGCGACAGCGAGGAGGAGTTCCGCGCGTGCCTGTACGCGCCGGAGATGCACGACCCCGACCTGATCATCCGCACGAGCGGCGAGCGGCGGCTGTCCAACTACCTGCTGTGGCAGTCGGCGTACTCGGAGCTGGTGTTCCGCGAGGAGCTGTGGCCGGACTTCACGCGCGAGGCGCTCGAGCAGTCGCTGGCGGAGTACGCCGAGCGCCGCCGCCGGTTCGGCGGGCGGTGAGCGGACCGGCGATGGCCAGCGATCGCTCGCCGCTCGACCGATCAAAGATCGGCCAGCACGTGCCCGGCGGCTCGCGCACGCCCGGCGGCTCGCGCACGCCCGGCGGCTCGCGCACGCCCGGCGGTCCGCACACGCCCGGCGGTCCGCGCACGCCCGGCGGTCCGCGCACGCCCGGCGGTCCGCACACGCCCGGCGGCGCAAGCACTCCCGCGCGTGAGCGGGCGGCCGCCCGGCATGCCGCCGATGCCCGCGACGCCGAAGCCCGCGACGAGCGGCGCTCGCGCCGGAGCCGGCGCCGCCGCGGG
>JASHYF010000371.1 GCA_030043235.1 Solirubrobacteraceae bacterium
AGGCCGATGGCTTGGTGAAGCAGCACAGCGGCGATCGCGGCGTTGTGGTTGACCCCATAGACGATCAGCATCCCTGCCATGCCGCCGACCGTCCCGGCGCTGGCGGGCAGTGGAATCGATCCGCCGAGCGCACCGATGATGTAGGCCATCACCACGACCGCGAACCCCGGGGCGGGATGGGCGTGGATCGCGAGGAACGCGGTCCACAAGACCAGGACGTCGAAGCTGAGATAGGCCAGCACCCCCAGCACGCTCGTCCAGGCGCCACGGTGAAACAGAAGCCGCTCCGTGTCGTCCACGGCGTCCGCGAGCGTGGTGATCGCGCCCGCGATCTTGGGATGTTTGGCCTGCAGCCGCGCGGCGTGGCTGCTGGCACGGTGGGCGATCAGCAAGGCGACCGCGATCCCGGTGGCTGCGAGGGCCGCCGGCAGCACCGTGAGCAGGAGATGGTGCTCGCCCGCGATGATGCCGACCGCAAGTACGACACCGAAGACGATCACCGCGAGCGCGTCGACAGCGGTGTTGAGAAAGCTGAGGTTGAACTCGCGCTCGGCGATCTGCTTGTTCGGCATTCCGAAGCGGTGCAGGATGAACGCTCCGACCCCCACGCCGCCCCATGCCCCTCCCGGGAGGAGAAGCCCGCCCGCGAGCTGTGTCCAGGCGACATCGTCGTCCATTCGCCGTCCGCGGCCGTCGCGCGCAAGCAGCTTCTGCGGGTCGATGATCGCGCGCCACGCAGCGACAAACCCGAGCTCGGAGAGCACCTCGAGCGCGATCGCCCCGAGCACCCATACCGAGGACACGTGCTCGAGGCTGCCCAGCGCCTGCCTCAGCGCGGGAATCAGCTTCAGCACCACGTAGGCGACCGCCAGATACCCGGCGAGCTTCGCAGCGGACCTCAGCAGATGACGCTCGGCGTTGCTCAGTGCACGCCGCGCGTGGTGCTCCTGCACGAACGAGTCCGAGGCGGCCGGCGCCGAGCTCTCCACGATCACCCCTCACCTGGGGGTAGACCCGCGCTCGCGTTGCTTGTGTCGAGCAGCTCGAGCGCAAGCGCAGACCAGGCGAAGTCCTCAGCGCCCATGCCGCGCCCGTCGTGCGGGTCGTAGAACTCGCGCAGTCCCTCGCGCGCAACCGTTTCGGTGATCCCACGGGCAAGCGTAGCGGCCTGTTGCTCATAGCCGAGACGCACCATCCCCCGCCACACGAGCCATGCGCTGTTCACCCATGTCGGTCCGCGCCAATAACGCCGCAGGCCGTCAAAGTGTTCGCGCAGCGAGAATGATGGCTCATCGAGCGAGACCGACGGCGGGGCGGCCGCTGTCCAGAAGCGGCGATCGTCGAGCAGACACTCCACCAGGCGGTGAGCGATCTGCTCAGGCAGGTCGGGCAGCGCAAGCGGGGCGAGCGCCGTCCAGGTCAACGGGATCCGCTCCGTGACTGGCGGTATCGCCACCGGCAGGAAGATCCCGCTCGGCTCGTCATACAGGCGGGCGATCAGCGCCGGCGTGATCGAGGGCAGCCCGAGCGCCAGCCGTGAGAGCCCGTTGATCACGTTGGTCAGCACCTCACAGACGACCGGGTCGCCGTCGGCGCGCACCGCGTCGATTCGAAATTCACGCTCTCTATTGCGGCGCACCAGCTCGAGGAAGCCAGGCAGCCCCTGCGCCCGGTGGTGCCAGATCGGGTCGAATTGAGGCGATGCGTCCAAACCGGACTCATCGGGCTGGAGGATCCACAGCAACCCGTCGCCCTCCAGGTCACGCTCGGCGCTGACCGTGGCGTGGTGGGCGACGATCCGCGGCTCGAGCGCTGGATCGCCGACCGCTGCCCTCCAGGCGAACGCCAGCGCCGGCGGCTCGATCGTCGCGGTCATCGGGTCGTCGGTATGGATCACGTTGTAAAACAGCTCACGCGGGCCGCTGACCGGGTGCTCCCAGAAGATCGTGTGACCGATGAACCCATCCGGCCGCGCCGCCGCGAGCAATGTCTCGAGCTCCGCCCGAGACTGCGCAGGGTCGAAATGCCGCCAGGCGATCGCCGCGAAGCAAGAGTCCCAGTACCACTGCCAGCGGTAGCGACCGGGGCTCGGGCGCGTGTAGGCAAACGGCACGCCATCGCGCTCGCCGACGGTCCAGCTCCCCTCGAGTGTGTGGCGGCAGCGCCGCTCGAGCACGGTCACGCACCGCAGCTTCGCAAACCGAGCGGCACCGCCGGTCTCACATCGTGCGGCTCGATTCGTTCGACCGTCGCCAGCCAGGCAGGTGCGCCCTCGGGAGCGGATCTCGCCTGGAGCCGCTCGGAGCTGACTGAGACGACGCTCCATCCGGAGTCCGGCGTGAACGGCGCGCCCAACTCGTACCGGCTGACGGGGTGCGGGCCGGCGGTCTCGGGATCGGCGTCGCTGAAGCAGAGGAGGTAAAGGTACGCGCCGGGCCTCGTCACGGATGCCAGGCTCGCGACGTAGTCTCGCCGCTCGTCGTTGTCGAAGGCATGGAACAGGGCGCAGTCGAGCACCGTGTCGAACACCCGGTCCAGACGATCGAGTTCCAGGGCGTCGGCGAGGATGAACTCGGCGAGGATGCACTCGGCGTCGAGCCCGCGCGCGGCGGCACCCTCGCGCGCGATCGACACGGCGGTCTCAGCTACGTCGACCCCGAGAGTGTGCAGCCCACGGGCGGCGATGTGGAAGGCGTTCTCGCCCGTCCCGCACCCCGCGTCGAGCACCACGCCGCCGAACACGCCCGCGCCGGCCAGACGCACCACCGCCGGCTGTGGTGCTCCGATCGCCCAAGGGGGCGGGCCATCGCGCTACGACGCATCCCAGGGCTGGCCGGCATGCCGCTCATGAGCGGTCGGTTGCCGCCCGCCGTACGGATCACCGGCTTGGAGTCCTGTCTGCTTCGG
>JASHYF010000372.1 GCA_030043235.1 Solirubrobacteraceae bacterium
GAGCTGCTCATGCGCCACCCACGTCAGGTGCTCACGCGCGCGACCATCTTCGACCGCGTGTGGGGCTATGACTTCGGGCCCGCGTCCAACTCGCTCGAGGTCTACATCGGCTATCTGCGCCGCAAGACCGAGGCCGGCGGCGAGCCGCGCCTGGTGCACACCGTGCGCGGCGTCGGCTACGTGCTGAGGTCCTCGCCGCGATGAGCTCGCTGAGAACCATGAGCTTCCGCCGCCGTATGGTCCTGCTGGCCGCGGGCGCCGTCGCCGCCGCGATCGTGATCGCCTCGATCGTCGTCTACATCGTCACCCGCAACGAGCTGAGCGGGCAGCTCGACGCGAGCCTTCGGTCAAAGATCACCCCCGGCCGAAACTTCGTGAAGATCCAAACCAGCTCACACGAGCTCGCGCAGCTCGAACGCGAAGGCGGGCTGCCAGCCCTGCTCGCCGCCGTTCCCAGTGGCTTCGGCATGATCGCCAAGGCCAGCGGCGCCATCCCCGCGCCCGTGGGCGTCAGCCCGGTGCCGGCGAGCGGCACGAAGAGCATCGCCACGGGCGCCACGCCCGCGCCGGAAGGCATCGTCCCCGCACAGGAAGGCGGCGGCGCGGTGGAAGGCGCCACTCACGGAGAAGCTGGCGGCCACGCGCGCAAGCTCGTCCCTGGACACGAAGGCCTCAGCGGGCAGGCAACCTCCATCACGTTCCAGCAGCGCGTGGTGCACCTGCCCAACGGGGGCCACGTCGCGAAAGGGCAGGTGCAGCTCACGCTGCAGGCCCCCGCGGTCGAAGGAGCAACCGGATACGTGCAGCTGTCCCTCGCCAACGGCGAAGTGCTCACCTCCACGGCCCGGAGCTCGCAGCTGCCGATCACCGCAGCCACGCGAGCCGTCGCCTCCGGGCACCGCAGCGCCTTCTTCAGCGACGTGGACGACCACGGTACGCTCGTGCGCGTATTGACGGCGCACGCCGCCAAGGACTCTGCGTGGCAGGTTGCGTTGCCGCTCGGCGACCTCGACAGCACGCTCGATCACCTGCGGCTCGTGCTCGCGCTCGTGGTGCTCGGAGGGATCGCGCTCGCCGCCGCCCTCGGGCTGCTCGTCTCGCGCGCGGCGCTCGTGCCCGTGCGGCGGCTCACCGGCGCAGCCGAGCGCGTGGCCCGCACGCAGGACCTCGGACACCGCATCAAGACTGCCGGGGAGGACGAGCTCGGCCGCCTGTCCGCGAGCTTCAACACGATGCTCGCAGCCCTCGAGCGCTCGCGCCTTGCGCAGCAGCAGCTGGTCTCCGACGCCTCCCACGAGCTGCGCACGCCGCTCACGAGCATCCAGGCCAACCTCGACGCGCTCGCGCTCGGCGACCGGCTCGCCCCGCAAGAGCGCGCTCGCATCCTCGCCGCCGCCCAGGCGCAGCTGCGCGAGCTGACGGTGCTCGTCGGCGACCTCGTCGACCTGTCGAAGAACGAGGTCGAGGAGGTCGAGGTCGAGGACGTGCGCCTTGACCTTGCGGCCGCCGCCGCGATCGGGCGCGCACGCTTGCACGCGCCGGGCTGCCGCTTCGTGCTCGACGCCGAGCCGTGCCTCGTGCGCGCCGCGCCGGGACGGCTCGACCGGGCGATCGCCAACCTGCTCGACAACGCCGTCAAGTGGGACCCGGCCGACGACGCCATCGAGGTGCGCGTTCGCGCCGGCACGCTCGAGGTGCGCGACCACGGCCCCGGCATCGCCGAGGAGGACCTGCCGCGCGTGTTCGACCGCTTCTACCGCGCCCCCGCCGCGCGGGGACGCCCCGGCTCTGGTCTCGGGCTCGCGATCGTGCGGCAGATGGCAGAGGCGCACGACGGAGCCGTGTATGCCGCCAACGACCCCGGCGGCGGCGCGCGGCTCACGCTCGAGCTGCCGCCACTGGAGATGACCGCCGACGAGCTCGCCGCGTCGAGGCCAGACGGCTGTTCGTGGGACGGCGCGCGCGTCGGCGACCGCGCAGGCGGCCCGCGCGACGCCGGCCCCGTTCAGCATGTTCCTCGGCTTCTCTAAGCAAGCTCTCAGGTTTCGCGGTCTTGATGTCTGTGTCCGGCCTACCCGCGATCCCGTCGAGCAACCGCCGAGCAAAGGAGAAACCGCATGCCACGCCCCCGCAACACGCCGGCCTCCGTGTGGCGCCGCCCCAGCTGGCGCCGTGCGCTCGTCATGCTGGCGGCGCTGGCCGGTTGCATGCTCGTGGCCGCGTGCGGCGGCGGCTCCTCCGCCCAGGATGCCGCGTCCAAGGAACGCGCGAGCGAAGCCAAGGCCGAAGCGGAGAACGTGAAGTTCGCCAAATGCATGCGCGAACACGGCGTCCAAGCAGAAACCGTGAAGGGCCCGAACGGCGCCACCGGCCTGCGCGTCGGCGGCCCCGCGAAAGCGTCGGCGGGGGCCGAAGGGCCCCCGCCGAACATGGAAGCGGCGCAGAACGCGTGCAAGCAGTACGCGCCCAACGAAGGCAAGCCGGTGAACCTCTCGCCCCAGGAAAAGGTCGCACAGGAAGAAGCGGTGGAGAAGTTCGCCAAGTGCATGCGTGAACACGGCATCAACGTCCACGCTTCGGCAAAGGAAGGGACCGTGCGGGTCCGGATCGGCGGCCCGGGCAGCGGCGGGCCGAACCCCGAAAGCCCCACCTTCCAGAAAGCGCAGAGCGCCTGCCAGGGCCTGCTGCCGCTGCCGAAGGGCGCGAAGAAGGGCGGCCTGCCCCCTCTACCCGCCAAGCAGGGGCCAAAGGGCGGCGGAGAAGGCGGCGCAGCACACAGCGAAGCCGGCTTCTCCATCGCCGTAAGGTGAGGCGTGGACCCGGCCTCAGCACAGCGGCCGCCCGATCGGGACGCCGCGCGGGCCCCAACGTGGGCGCCTGACGGCGACGGGCGCACCGAGCACGCCGAGATCGCGCCCCCGGCTTTGCGCGGGCGGCGCCGCTGGGCGGCCGGCGCCGCGATCGTGCTCGTGGCGGTTGCCGCCGCTGCGGTCGTGCTGACCGAGTCTGGCTCAGCCAGCCACAGCGCGAGCGCCACCGGGGTTCCTCCCGGCGAGACGACCGCCACCGTGCAGCGCCGCACGCTGACGGAAAGCTCCACCGTCGACGGCACGCTCGGCTACGGCAGCACGCTCGAAATCTACGACCGGCTGGCGGGCACGTTCACGTCGCTGCCCTCCGTCGGCGCCGTGATCGGCCGCGGCGGCACGCTGTTCCGCATCGACAACGAGCCGGTCGTGCTGATGTACGGGTCGGTGCCGGCCTACCGCACGCTCGAGCTTGGCGTCAGCGACGGCCCCGACGTGACCCAGCTCAACGAGAACCTGATCGACCTCGGCTACGACCCCTACGGCGCGATCACGGAAGTCGAACGGTTCGGCGAAGCGACCGCCACGGCGGTCCGCCGCTGGCAGAAGGCCGAGGGGCTGAGCGAAACCGGCGAGGTCGAACTGGGCCGCGTCGTGTTCGCGCCGGGCGCACGGCGCGTCACAGCAGTGCACGTGGTGCTGGGCCAGGACCCGCCGGGCGCTCGCGAAGGGGCCTCCGCCGGCTCGCCGGCCGCGACCTCGCCCACGTCCACCACGCCCGCCTCGACCACGCCCGCCTCGACCAGGCCCGCCTCCAAATCGCCGGGCTCCAAATCACGCGGCTCCAAACGTCACGGCTCAAAATCGCCAGCTTCCAAATCACCCGCGTCCAAATCGCCCACCCCGAAGTCGTCCCCCTCCGAATCCACCTCCCCCAAATCGTCCCCCAGCAAATCTTCCTCTCCCAAATCGCCCGCCTCCGAATCGTCCGCCTCCGACGACGCGGGCGCAGATGACGGCTCGGGCGAAGACGGCAAATCGCCGGGCGCGAAGACCGGCGAAGACGAAGCGGCGGCCGGCGGGGGCGAGGCGGTGCTCACGACCACGCCCACACAGCAGCTCGTGCAGCTCAAGGTGAAAGCCGAACAGCAGCAGCTGGCCCACGTAGGCGAGCCGGTGCCCGTGACGCTGCCGGGAGGGCGGATCGTGCAGGGGCGGATCATCGAAGTGAGCTCGGTGGCGAGCGAAGCGAAAGGCAGCGAAAGCGAAAAGGGCGCGTCGGGCGAAAGCGAATCGGCGACGATCCCGGTGACGATCGCGCTCGACCATCCCGTCGCCCATCTCGACGAGGCGCCGGTCAGCGTCGAACTCGTCAAGGCCGTGCAGCGCGAAGTGCTGACGGTGCCGGCCACGGCCCTGACCGCGACGGCCGGGCACGGCTACGCGATCGAGGTGCTGGC
>JASHYF010000373.1 GCA_030043235.1 Solirubrobacteraceae bacterium
TCGCACGCGCGCAGAACCGGGCGCTGCTCGAAGGCCCCTTCCCGCAGGGCGGGCTCGCGCGCGGGGTCTCCGAAGGCACGCTCCTGCTGGACGAAGAACCCGCCGTGCGCGAACTGGCGCTCAGCCGCATCCGCGAAGCCGGCGCCACGATCGTGCGCATCCCCGTCGACTGGCGCGCCCTGGTGAACCCAGATCCCGGCCCGGGCTTCGAAGCCGCAAACCCCGCGAGCCCCGCGTACGACTTCGCGCCGCTCGACGCCGCCGTCCTCAGCGCCGTCTCCGCCGGGTTGACGCCGCTGCTCGTCGTCTCCCACGCCCCCGCCTTCGCCGAAGCCTCACCGCGCTGGCCGTACGCCTACGCCGGAAGCTGGGACCCGAGCCCGGAAGCGCTGCAGGCGTTCGCCAGCGCGCTCGCGCTGCGCTACGACGGCAGCTTCCCCGACCCGCAGGACCCCCCTCGCGCGCTCCCACGGGTGCGGCTCTTCCAAGGGTGGAACGAGCCGAACCTGGAGCGCTATCTCGCGCCGCAGTGGGTCGCCGTGCACGGGCGCTGGACCGCCTTCTCGCCGCTGATCTACCGCGAACTGCTCAACGGCTTCTACGCCGGCGTCAAGTCCGTCGCGCCCGGCGACGCGGTGGTCGCCGCGGGCGTCGCCCCCGACGGCGAACCCGCGGGCGTCGGACGCATGACGCCGGTGCAGTTCCTGCGCGCGCTGCTCTGCCTCGCCTCCACCGGTGCGCCCAGCCTCGCCGGCTGTCCCGATCCGCCGCACTTCGACGTGCTCGACTTCCACCCGCTGTCCGTCGGCAACCCCGACGTGCCCGCGCCGTCCTCGCTGGAAGTCTCCATCTCCGACGCCGCCAAGCTCACCCGGCTGCTGGGGCAGGCCGAGCGCGCCCGCACGGCCCTGCCGGCGGCCGCGAAGCCGCTGTGGGTGACGGAGCTCAACTGGGAAAGCGCGCCCCAGTCGCCGCACGGCGTGCCTGCGCGCCTGCAGGCGCAGTACATCTCGCGCGCGCTGCATCGCCTGTGGGTCGCCGGCGTGAGCTTCGTCGCCTGGCAGTTCCTCGTCGATCCGTTCCCCGGCGTGACCGAGGAGACTCCCACCGGCGGCGTCGTCGAGATCCCTCGTCCCGCCGGGCTGTACCAAGCCGGCCCGGGTGGCAACCCCGCGAGCGCCACGCCCAAGCCGTTCCTCCAGGGCTTCACCTTCCCGTTCGATCCGCTCCGCGTCAACGCCCGGCAGGTGCGCGTGTGGGCGCTCTCGATGCACCCGGGTCAGGCGGTGCTGCTGCAACGACAGAAGCGAGCCGGGGGCGCATGGCGGACGATCGCGGTCCTGCGCGCGGGTCCGAACGCCGTGCTCAACACGCTCGTTGCGCTGCGCGGCGCGGTGCGCCTGCGCGTGCTGAGCGGCGCACTGGTGTCGGCGGTCTCGCTCGTGCCCGCGCGCCGCAGTCAGCTGTGACCCGCGCGCTCGGCCGTTGACTGTTCACGGTGAGGGAGCCGGCACGTCGATCGCCGGCACGTTCCAGCCGGACACGCTCACGACCGGCTGCTGGCCCTGCAGCGCCGAGGAGCTGTAGGCGGCGCTGAGCGTCTCCGATTCGCCGGGCCACAGCGTGGTGTCGTTGCTGCTCCAGAAGACCGGCAGCACCTCGTCCTCGCCCGCGGCGGGCGTGCCTTCGGCGTCGCCCCTGCGCACGTCGGCGCGCACGAAGAAGGCGACCGTGGGCATCGTGGAGGTGTTGGTGATGGTGACGGTGGTGAGCCGATCGGAGCCGGCCGGGGCGGTGGGTTCCTGGTCGACCTGCGTCCGCGCGCTCACCTGCAACGTCGCGCCGGGCAGTTCGTGCAGCGCCTGCAGGTCGGCGTACTGGGACATGGTGGCCTGCGGTTCCGGTTCCCCGCCGCTCAGCATCGCGGCCCAGTCGACGACGTCCGGCTGGGTGGACAGCCAGTACACGTTGCGGTCGACGAGCTCGCCCGACTGGCTGAGCAGCAGCTCGACGAAGTACGTCTCGGCCGGCGCGGGCGGCCTGGTTTCGGCGGGCAGCTGCGGGGCGATCACGTTCGTCGCCACGCCCTGCGCGCCGAGCGCGATCGGCCCCGCGCTCTGCCGGTCGAGCAGCTGCCCGTCGAGCGAGTACACGTTCGCCTGCACGGTCAGACCCGACTGCGTGACGCCGCTGAGGTTGTCGAGCGTGACGGTGCGGGTGTCATAGGCGAACAGCGCGTGCAGCGGTTCGTTGGCCTCCTTGGCGCCGAAGTAGCTGCCCGCCTGGTCGAATTCCTGGTTGTACAGGTCCCACAGCAGCGTGGGCCAGCCCTTGTTGAGCTGCCAGTACACGATGCCCGTCGAGGGCGTGGGGGTGGCGTCGGCGTGGTCGATGTACGCCTCGAACTCCGCGCGCTGGGTTTCGTAGTTCTGCACCTGCGCGTCCTCGACGTATTCGTCCAGGCTGGCGGGCTGGCCGAAGCGCGCGTCGATCGCCTGGTCGAGCTCGTACAGCGTGCCGAACGAGTAGCCGCCGTTGCGCGGTCCCGGCAGTTCGGGCTCGTAGTTGGTGTGGTACTGGTTGTACGTGGGGTCCTTCCACAGCTGTTCCTGTTCGAACGGCGTCATGAAGCGTTCGATCGAGTCGAGCGTCGGCACCGTGTCGCCGGCGCTGGCCTCGCTGTCGAAGCCCCACGCGCCGCCCACGTTCGTGCGCGTGCGTTCGCTGCGCGCGAAGTGCGTGTTGTCGTACCAGTAGCTGGCCGGCACCCAGTCGTAGGGGCCCTCCTTCTCGCCGGACGGGCCGAGCTGACGCGCGCTCTGATACTCCGCGGAGGCGATCAGGGGGTCCTGGAATTCGGCTTCGGCGAAGCCCTGCAGCGAGACCCTCTCCTGCTTTCGGGTGGGCGGTTCGTCGCTCCAGCTGAAGTCGAGCACGCTGGGGTGGTCGCGCAGGTTCTCGCCGATCGTCAGCGCCGAGGAGCGCAGGACCCGCAGGTCCTGCTTGGTGAGCTTGGTGCCTTCCGGCTGCCATGCGTCGCAGCACTGGAAGCCGGCGTCGATGAGGATCCCGGCGCGGTCCATCTGTTCGTAGAAGTCTTCGGGCATCTGCTTGCCCTCGGTGCGGATCGCGTTCAGCCCGAGGTTCTTGATCAGCGCGATCTGCTGCGCGGTGTTGGCGGCGGAGTAGCGCAGGAACAGGTCCTCCGCCCAGCCCCCGGCGCGCACGACGAACGGCCGGCCGTTGACGGCGAACTGGCGCACGCCCTGGGGAGCGATCTTCGAGGGGCCGACGAGGTAGGTGCTGATCGTGCGGATGCCGAAGCTGAGCGACTGCCCGTCGGGCGCGACGCCGGGCTGGGCGACCTGCATAGAGAACCGGTACAGCGGCTGGGAGCCCATCTGGTAGGGCCACCACACCTGCGGCTTGGACAGCAGCAGCTGCGGGTCTTCCGCGGGTGCGAAGGACACCTGCACGCTGCTGCGCGCGGGGACGGTGACGCTCTTTTCGACACGTATCGCTTCTCCGCCCCCGGGTGGCGTGACGGTGCCCGACACGGTCCCGGCCTGGGCGCCGGCGCTGTTGTTGGTGACTTCGCCCTTCAGCGTCAGCGCCGCGCTGGAGAGATCGGGCGCGTCCTCCTGGAGCACGTGCGCGTCACTGAGAGCGAGCGCGCCGGAGGTGTGCAGCTGCACCGGGAACTGGATGCCGGTGTTGTTGTCGGGGGGTATCTGGTTCCAGTCGACGTCGTCGAGCGTGAACATCGTGTCGGGGTCGTTCGGGTAGACCTCGAGCGCGAGCGCGTTGGCGCCCGCGTGCACGAGCTCGGTGATGTTGAAGACGTAGCGCGTGTAGTCGCCCTGCAGCGTGGACTGCGTCGCGAGCTCGTGCCCGTTGACCCACAGATCGGCCTGGCCGACGACGCCGTTGACGATCAGCTGCGCGTATTCGCCGGGCGCGAGATCGGGTTCGAACTGTGTGCGAAACCACCACGGCACCGCGAACTGCGCAACGGTAACCGGGCCGATAGCGCTCATGTAGCCGAAGCAGCTCTTCATTTCTTCCCCGTAGAAGACATTCGGGCAGGCGCCGTTTTGCAGCAGCGCGTTTATCTCCGTGCCGACGGCGCCGGCATCGTCAGGCGTGACCGCCAGCCACGAGCCCGTGGGAAAGTCGGCTTCTGAGATCTGCGCGCCGGACTCCGACGCGAGCGCGCTGCTCTGCACCTGCCAGCCGCCGAGACCCAGGGTCACGGTTTGCGCGCGCGCCGCCGGCGTAAACGCGACGCCCGCGGCAAGCAACGCGATCGTCGCCAGCGCCACTCGTGCAAACGCACGCATCTCTCGTGCGCGCACCCACGGCGTCCATGCCCCGCTCCTCACCTACGCCGCCCCATCGGGTTGCGCATCGGCGCCTGTCCCGTTACACTCCGCGGCTTCAAGTTCTCAGTGGGGATCGTTTGGGGTGAGAGCGGTCGCCAAACACCAGCAAGGAGGCTACCGATGAAGATCAAGCTCGTC
>JASHYF010000374.1 GCA_030043235.1 Solirubrobacteraceae bacterium
CACGCCCCCTCGACCGCCGCGCGACGCGGGCGCGACCCACGGCCGCGCTTCACCGCTGGTCCACGCCGGCGGCATGCCATTGGGCCATTTGCCCACGTACAGCAGGCCCATCATCGCCATCCAAAACGCCTGCAGGATCTCGAGCTCGCCACCGCCGATGGGAATGAACACGAGCACGGCCACGAACATGCCGAGGATCGCCATCCAGCGAACGAGCAGCCCGACGCGCAGGGCATTGAGCACGGTGGCGATCATGCCGACGGTGAGCGCCAGCGTGGCCAGCAGGCCGATGTAGCCGGCGAGCGCGTTGGCGGTCCCGCTCGACAGCGCCTGTTCGGCGGCGTGAATCGAGTGATCGTGCGAGAGCGCGAAGCTGTGCGCCTCGATCGTGCTCACCACCTCGCGCCCGGCGCTCACGATCGCCACGGCGACGCCACCGAACAGCACCAACGCCCGGGCCGGCGCGAACGTCTCGGGACGACGGAAGCGCGTGGCGTCGAGCAGCACCAGCAGGATCAGCGTGAGCGCGCCGAAGGCGATCGCGGCGAGCGTGCCGCCGGCGATCAGCGCGAAGGCGTGGTGGCTGATGAATTTGGCTTCCGCCGTGCGGGCGCTCACAGCCGGGTTGGCGACACCGGAGAGCGCAGGTTCCAAGCCCTGCAGCAGACCCACCGTGGGCGCGCTGTCGAGCGTCTGGGTGATGATGATCGCGCTGAGCAGATAGAGGATGCCGCCGGCGAAGGCCGGCACCGCGAGGCGGCTGCGATAGTCGGCCTCCTTGGCGAGCTGTTCGCGTATCTCCCCTGAGCTGGGCATGAGCAGCGCAGTCTATGATGCGAGCATGGAGAGCGGTGGCCTCGGAGACCTGTTCGGCGACCCCGAGGAGCTGCAGCGCAGGCTGGCGGAGTTTGCCGAGCAGATGCAGGGCAACCAGCGGCTGGTGTGGGCGGACAACGCGATCAAGCTGGCCGTGGACATGACCGTCGCGGCCGTCAACCGCGTGAACGTGCAGGGCAACGCGGAGGCCCAGGCCGAGCAGATCCGCACGGTGATCGCGCGCGTGTTCCCGGAGGCGGTGACACTCGTGCGCGAGGCGCGCGAGGGGCTTCAGTAGTAGTCCAGCCGGCGCGTAGCGCCGCCGGCATGCTCCGCCGCCCGCTCGGCCTCGCGCGAGGCGCGGCCCGCGTGCAGCACCTCCCGGAAGGAGCGAAAGCGGAAGATGAACACCACCGCACCGAGCCCGGCCAGCGCGGTGAACGCCGCGATTGCGATCTGCTGGCCGACCGAGTAGGCGGCCACGATCGCGGTGGGCGCGCTCGCGGCGAACACCTTCACGAGCAGCGCCTGCTGCACGCCTGCGCCGCCGGGCGTGAACGGCACCGCACCGGCGACCTGGTTGACGGCGAACACGAGCAACACGTTCTCCACCGAGCCGCCCACCCTGAAGGCGTCCAGCAAAAACCAGAAGGCGACGAAGCGGCACGCCCACGAGAGCGCCTGCAGGGACAGGACTTCGCGCGCGTAGCGGCGGCGGTCGCTGAGGATCGTCAGCCCCTGGCGCACGCGCTCCCAAAACGCCTTCGCGCGCTCGGCGAGCAGGGCGAAGGCGAGCACGCCGAGCACGCCGAGCAGCGTGATCAAGAACAGCGTCAGGTGGAAGTGCTCGGCGAGATAGGAGATGTCGAAGGAGCTCAGCTTGGAGAAGTCCGGCGGCTTGGGGAAGACGCCCTGCGTGAACGCGAAGATCAGCACGAGCACGCCCACGCCGAGGTCGAAGATCGCCTCCACGAAGAAGCTCGCGGCCACCGTCGGATAGCGCGAGCCGGGGATCGAGGAGCGCGTGAGGAACAGCTTGATCACTTCACCGCCGCGCGCCGGCACGACGTTGTTGAAGCCCACCGACGCGAAGTACGCGCCCCACACGCGCCGCCACTGGAACTCGGCGGTGGGATACGCGGCGCGCAGGCTGTTGAAGAAGGCGCGCGAGCGCAGCGTGAGGTTGAGACCGAAGAACGCGAGCCCGAGCACCAGCGCGCCCCAGTGCACGGCCGCGAGATCGGAGAAGAACTGCCCGGCCGCGCTCAGGAACGAGTGGATGCTATGGCCGATCGAGGTTGACGCGGGCAACGCGGGCACCCGTCAAGCGTACGGCCCCGTGGCAGCGACACCGCGAGGGGCCGATGCGCTACAACCGGCCGATGCCATCGCACGGGAGCGACCGCAAGGGCCTGACGGTTGCCGTGACCGGCCCCACCGGCGAGATCGGCCAGGCGTTCGTCGCCTCGCTCGAGCGCTCGCGGGAGGTGGCGCGCATCGTTGGCATGGCGCGCCGGCCGTTCGACCCCGCCGCGCGAGGCTGGAAGAAGGTCTCCTACCGGCGCGGGGACGTGCTCGACGGCGACGCCGTGCGAGAGCTGGTGCGCGAGGCCGACGTGGTGGTGCACCTGGCGTTCATGATCATGGGCGGCGCCGGCGAGAGCCGGGAGATCAACGTGGCCGGCTCGCGCAACGTGTTCGAGGCGGCGGTGGCGGCGAACGCGCGGCGGCTCGTGTACGCCTCATCGGTGGCCGCGTACGGCTTTCACCGCGACAATCCCCAGCCGCTCACCGAGGAGGTCCCCGCGCGCGGCAGCGCCGAGCACTACTACTCCGCGCAGAAGGCCGAGGTGGAGGCGCTGCTGGCGGCCACGCTCGCCGGCACGCGCACGGCGGGCTACGTGCTGCGGCCGTGCATCGTCGCCGGGCCGCAGGCGCCGCTTCTGATCGACAGCCTGCCGTACACGCAGATCTCCGAGCGCCTGCCCGCGTCCGTGCGCGGCCTGCTCGAAGGCGTGCCGATCCTCAAGCCGGTCCTGCCCGACACCGGCGTGCCCTTTCAGCTCGTCCACCACGACGACGTTGCAAGCGCCATGCGCGCGGCGGTGCTCGGCCGCGGCGAGCCCGGCGCGTACAACCTGGCCGCGCCCGGCGAGATCACCCTCGGCCTGCTCGCCGAGGAGCTCGGCTGGTACTCGATCCCCGTACCGGAGCTGGCGGTGGACGCGGCGGCGGAGATGATCGCGCGCCTCGGGTTCCTGCCGGCACAGGCGCAGTGGATCGCGGTGTTTCGCGAGCCCGTGATCATGAGCGCCGCGAAGGCCCGCCGCGAGCTCGGCTGGCGCCCGCGGCACGACGCGCTGTCGACGCTGCGCGAGACGATCGGCGCCGCGCGCGCGGAGCCGCTGATCCGCTAGCGGTGACGCCGTGAGCAGCGGCCGCCGTGAGCAGCGGCCGCCGTGAGCAGCGGCCGCCGTGAGCAGCGACGCCGTGGAGGCGGCGAGCCGACCAACGGCACGCCGCGCGGGCGAGGTGTGGATCGCCCGCGCGGCGTCGTGCTGCGTTACGTCCTATTTGGCTATATCTTCGAGATACGGTTTGAGTTTCTTGAAGAATTCGTTCTTTTCCGGGCTGGCCCCCGCGGGATCGTTGTGAGCGTAGGTTTCTTTCTCTTCGATCAGCGTGAGGCAGCCTTCCGTCGCTGTGGTCGTGGGGGTGCATTCTCCCGTGGATATGTGTGACTGTTCGGCCAGCAGTTTCGCCGATTCAAGCGACGTCCCTCCGCCGAGGAGCTTGTCCAGTTCGGAGTCGATCGCGATGATGTGCAGCGATTTGGGCAGGTTTTCACCTTCGCTGGCGTCCAGGTCGAGCACTTCCTGCGCTTCTTTTATGCTCGGGTGGCTGGAGTTGCCGAGGCCGTTGCCGACCGCTCCGGTGTCGAGCGTGAGGCGAGCCGGGAAGTACCACTCGCTGCCGCTCGCTTCGCGCAGTCCCGCCCCGGACAGCATTTCCGCATAACGGCGGACCGGCGTCAGCTCGCCGTTGCCTTCACCGTCCCAGCCGTGCAGCCCGTCTTCTTTGGCCACCGGTTCCACGCCCGTGCCACCGTGTATCTGAGCGGCGATGAGCGACTCCGGCGAGGTGCCCACGTTGACCGAGTAGCCGAAGCCGGCTTCGTTGGTCACCGGCGTGACCGGCCCCCTCAGGTCCTCCGGCAGGAACGGGAACTTTTCGAGCAGCGACGGCCCTTCCGGTTCCTGCACGGTGAGCGTCGACCCGGTGAGCGAGAAGAGCCCGAGGTCGGGCGCCGGAATCCCGCCGAACGCCAGCCACGGGGTTTCTTTCGGGTTTTCGAGTGCTTTGAGTTTCGTTTCCGCTTCTTCCCTGGAGTCCGCCAGCGGGCTCGAGCCGCCGTCGTCGTAGACCAGGCCGGAGAGGCCTTCGGCTCCGGGATGCCCGCCGAAGTCCCACGTCGCATAGGCGGTCACGACGGAGCCGCCGAGCGAGTGGCCGCCGAGCACGACCTTGCCGCCGAGGCTTTTGGCCTTGTCGATCACGACTTTCAGATCTTCGACCGTGCGGTCCATGCCCCACTGCTTCGCGAACGTCGTGAGCGATTCGGGCACGGGTTCGTAGTGGTTCTTGTACTCGGCGACCAGCTTGGCGAATTCTTCTTCGCCTATTTTCAGGCCTTCGGCCTCGAGTTCTGTGAGATGTTCTGCGAGGTATTGCGGGGCGATTTCCTCGCCGATCCGCTCGCCTTCCGCCTCGAGTTCTTCCCCGTGTTCGCGCGCGTAGTTCAGCTCATCTTTGACCACGAGTGTGACGAGTTCCCCGTGGTGTTCCGCGGAGTATATGGCCGCGTCCTTCGCGATGTCTTCTTCGAATGCGGGGGCTTCTCCGCCGCTTTCCTCGTAGGCTTGCGGAGTGACCTGTTCCACCACGTATTTTTCGACCTCTTCTTCGGCGATCTTCTGCACTTTCGCGCGAACGATCGCTTCGGCCTCTGCCGTAACGGCTTTCACCACTTTTTCTTCGACCTTCTTTTCGGCCAGCTTCGTGGCCTCGCCCTCGTCCTGCCCAAGATAGCCGAGGTAGTAGTTGAAGAACTGTTCGGGCGGTGTTTCGTCCTGCTTTGTGTTTTCGTTTTCCAGCTCGGCCGGCAATTCGCCGAACTTGTACTTGCTGGCCTCTTCCTGGTTCTCGAGGAAGTTCTCCCTGCGTTCGACCGCCCAAACCTGCCAGCCGGGGGTCGATTCGACCAGCGACTTGGCGAACGGCACGAAATACGCGGCCGCCGCCGAGGTTCCCGGCTCGAGCACCAGGACGTTCCGCGCCATCATCCCCATGCGCCTGACCTTGATGATCGCGATTTTGTCGAGCGTCCTCGTCCCCAGCTGCGAAGTGGTGATCGTTTCCGCCCGCCTTTCGCTCTTTGACTCGTGCACCGTGAGGATCTGCCTGGTTACGGTCACCGGGCGTGTTTTCGTCTTCTTGGCGCCGGCCGGCGGCACCACCGCCAGCGACGCACACAGCGCGGCGATCACCGCCAGCGCAAGCCAGCCGAGCGTGCTGCTCCTCGCGCGCATTCCTCTCTCCTCAGGCATCCCTCCGTCCTCCTTGTTCGTCGGCGCATTCCCCGGCGGTGATCCCCTGTGCCACTGCCGCAAGCCACTTGACGGTACGCCGATGGCGTTGCGCGCGCAATGACGTTCTGCCGAACTTTACAGGCTTGGTTTGTGCAGATGCACAAGCAGGTGCTCGCTTGCGAGCGCCACGTACACGCACGCCAGATCGCGGGGACTGGCGAGGTCCAGGCCGGTGATCTCCTCGATCCGATTGAGCCGGTAGGCCAGCGTGTTGCGGTGGATGTGGAGCGCCGCGCTCGTCGCAGTGCGGTCGAGGCGGCAGGCGATCAGGGTCTCCAGGGTGCGCGCAAGCTCCACGTGCTCCTCGCCCGCGAGCGGCGCGAGCACGCGCGCGCGCAGCTGGGCCGTCAACCGCGGCGAGCGGTCGAGCAGGATCTCGAGCAGGTGATCCTCGGTCTCCAGCCGCCCGAGCAGGCCGGCCAGACGCGCGTGCTCGGCGAGCAGCACCACCTCCTCGCGGGCGGCCGCCAGCTCGCCGCGCGGCGCCGGCCCGCCGATCGCCAGCGCCACCTCGGAGCCCTCGCCGAGGTCCGCGAGATCGAGCGGCCTCCACGTGAGGCCTACGACGCAGTCGCTCTGCGTGACCGCCAGCCTCCACCCGCCACGGCGCAGGCGCGCGGCGAGCGCGGCGTGACTGTGCGGCGGGCGTCCCGGCATCGCCACGGCAAACGGCCGGTACTCCTCGTGCACCGGCACACCCAGTCGCTCGGCGAGCTCGGTGTCGGCGGAGTCCAGCGGAGAGGCCGTGCACAGCGCCTCGAGCAGGCTGCGCGTGCGCCGCTCCTCCTCGGAGACGAGCAGCTCGCGCTCGGCGAGATACGTCTCGGTCACGACCGCTGAGACGCGGTCGACGTACTGGGCGAGCGGCGCGGCGAGCTCGAGCAGCACCTCGGACTCGTCGGCTCGGGCGTGAGAGCGCAGCAGCCTCCATCCGAGCTGGTGGGCGAGCCCGAAGGAGCGCAGCAGCTCCTCCAGCCGCAGGCCCTCGGCGGCGCGGGCGCGGGTCCACTCGCGCAGCGCGTCGAAGTCGCTGTCGGGCGGCATCACCCCCGTTGACACGAACCGCGTCCAGCGCCTGAGCGTGCGCTGCAGGCCGCTGACGACGTCCGCGCGCGAGCCCTCGGAGAGGTGCTCGAAGGCGACCGTGCCCCGCTGGAACTCGGCGGCCATCTCCGCTGCCGCCTGCGCCTGCGGGATCCGTGCGACGATCGCGGCGGCGGCCCCGGCGGACGTCTCGCTCACTTGGCGTGCGACCCTCCGCTACAGCGGGCTCGCCATGACCGCCGACTCCGTGCGAATCGTCGCCCACTCCTCGGCGTGCAGATCGCGCGCGAACTCGTCGAGCTTGCGCCGGGGTCCAGTCACCGTGAAGGCGACCTGCGTGCTGAGCAGGTGGGGGTGCTCGATGATCTCGCACCGCAGGCCGAGCTCCTCGGCGGCGGCGCGCATCGTCTGCTCGAATTCAGCTCGAATGAGCTTGCCGGAGCTCGCGACGAGCGTGCGCGTCTCGGGGGCGTCGGCGTCGCGTCTGGCCGCTTCCTGGCGAGCGTGCTCCTCCGGGCTGAGCGGCGGGTCGATCTGGAGCCACTGGTCGAGCTCGTCGTCCCAGCGGCTGACACGCACGCTCGCCTCGATGCCCTCACGCTCGAGCACCGCTTCGATCGCATGCCGAGCCGCGCTCAGCGTCGCTTGATCGGCGGCGTAGGCGAACAGCAGCTTGCCGTCGTGCGTGATCACGACGTCGTGGGGCACCGTCGTCTCGATCTCCTTGACCACGTCCGAGCCGCGCAGCCGCCCGACCAGGTCGTGCAGCACGCCGCGCACCTCCGGGACGGCGAGCTCTGCCTGCATGCGCCAGTCCTGTTCGTCGCCGCTTGCGTGCGTCGCGCGTTGCATGGGTGAGGACGATATACCGCGCGCGCCGCCGCGGCCGAGGCCGCCGGCGCGCGGGCGCACCGTGGAGCCGGCGCACCTGGGGCCCGCGGATGCGCAGACCGAATAGTCCAGATTGTGAATATTCATAACAAGCCTTATCGCGACGGCGATCAACCTGCATGATCCTGCGATGAGCGTCGATGAGGCGTCCGGGGCCCGAGCCGGGGCAGGCGGTGCCGCCAGCCCTGCGAGAGGCGCCGCACGCACGCCCGACGGGCAGGTGTGCGTCGAGCTGACGAACGCGCAGGTGGAGGGCGTCATCCGCGCGACCACCCAGGCGCACGGGCCGAGCCTGGGCCTGCTGCTGTCCGGGTTGATCTCCGAGCAGGCGATCACGGAGGGATCGCTCGAAGATCGCTACTGCGCCGAGCTGGAGAGCGGACGCCTGTCCCATTCGCTGTTCCGCGGCCTGCTGATACTCGCGCTGTTCGTCTCCGGCGGCGAGCGGCGGGGAGTCGTGGAGGTCGCCCGGCAGCTGGGGCTGAGCCCGAGCACGACGCATCGCTACATGACTACGCTGGTGGCCTTTGGCCTGCTCGTGCAGGATCCCACCACGCGCAAGTACCGGCTACCGCTGTGAGCGGATCCTCGAGCTTCGGTGGTGCTTGCGGCGCGCCGCGGCGGTGCCCGGCGGCGGCGAGCAGCTACGCCGCCGCCAGCGCATCACTGCGAGCATGGGCCTCGTGGTCGGTCCGAGGCAATCGAGCGTGCGCGCTGCGACAGGGCGAGCGAGCTCGCTGCTTGCCTCGGGGGCTGAGAGGTAGAAGCTGGCGATGCCGGCGAGGATGATCGCGTGGCGCGCGCCCTTGCTCAGCGCGCTCGCGAGCACGCGCGCTTCGCTGGCGATCGCGGCGAAGCGCCGCGCGGCCATCGTCGGCGTGGAGTAGTGGCTGACGAAGCTGTGGTTGGTGCCGGCGGCGTCGTGCGGCTGATCGATCAGGCTGTCCAGCAGCGCGCTGAGCGCGCATATGGAGGGGAAATAGGCGGCGTCGACGCGCTCGGCCTGCTCGCGCGTGCTCGTCGCGCAGGCCGCGAGGGCGAAGAGCGCGTGGATCGCCAGACAGGAGATGCCCGCGGCGGCCAGCTCCCACCACAGGTACCCGGCCGCGGGCGCCGGCGATCCACCGGGGTCCGCGTGCGCCGCGGCCCACTCGGCCAGCTGGTCCTGGCCTTCGACCAGCACCGCATGGTTGCGGCTCTGCGCCTCGCCGCAACGCCCGGCAGCAAGCGCGAGCGCCGGCTGGACCGCCTTGACCGAGGGAAGCGCGCGCACGCCCGCCTGGCATGCGCGCACCAGCGCGGTGAGATACCCGCCGTCGTCGTGCTGGGGGTGATAGCGGTAGTAGCCGGCCGGGGACGGCCCCGCGTCCGCCTCCATTTGCACGGTGCTCGCCGCGTCCACTGCGTCGCACAGCGCACGGTGCAGCTGCAGTCCGTTGCGCAGCGGCGCGGACTCGGGCTGCTCGTTGATCGCGTCGAGGTAGTCGTAGGCGATCTGGAAGTCGACCATCAGGCGCACCAGGCGCCCCCTTCCTCGCAGCGGGGCGAGCACGGCGAAGCAGGCGGCGGCCTCCGGGTTCAGTCGCTCGCCGGTGAGCTTGTGCACGGCGTGCGCGCGGAGCGTGGGATCGCCGATCTCGCCGGCACGCCGTCTCCAACGGCGGATCTCGCGCCGGGCGCACGGGTAGATCGTCAGCCAGTAGCTGGCGGCGACCGCGAGCACGGCGCTCACTTCCCGCGCAGGGGACATGCGTTCGATTCGCATACGACCATACTGGTGCGAAATATCCCGCAATTTGCGGTTATTACAACTGATGTTCTAGTCCGGGGCGCCGGTCTAGTCCGGGGGCCGGTCTGCTCCGGCGATCGGCCTGCTCCGGCGACCGGCCTGCTCCGGCGACCGGTCTAGTCCGGCGACCGGTCTAGTCCGGCGACCGGCCTGCTCCCGCGATCGGCCTACTCCTGAAGAGCCAGCTGGGGTGCGACCTGCGAGGCGAGATACCCGGGAATCGCGAGCAGCACGAGCGCGCCCACCACGATCAGCACGATCGTCTGGATGGTGTGGAGCCCTTCCACCGCGAACGGGGCCGGGAATCCGGTTGTGAGCCTGAGATAGCGGTCGCACAGCAGATGCCCGTACACGCCGGCGCCCGCTCCGATGACGCCGCCGGTGCCGAGCACGAGAATCGACTCGAAGGCGAGCACGCCGCGCAGCTGCCAGGGACTGAAGCTGTGTATCCGCAGCGACGCGAGCGACGCGCGGCGCTGCCAGATGCCCGCGCCTATCGCAGCGGCCATCGCCAGCGCGGCCGCGACCATCAGCAGCAGCGTGATCTGCCTCATGCGACTGAGCCCCTGGCGAGCGAGCGCGTCGGCCTGGGCCGCTCGTTCACCGCTGGTCTGGACGATCAGCGCGGTGCGCGATCCAAGCAATCCCTGCACGGCGCGTTTGACCGCCGCCACGTTTGCGCGGGGCGCGGTGTCCACTTCCAGCGCGGTCACGTCCGAGGTCCCCCACGCCCGCGTGTAGTCGGCGCTGTTCAGGATGATCGCGCCCGCGCTCCAGCCCAGGTTGGTGGTGGTGGCGGCGATGCGATAGGTGACCGGACCGGTGGGGGTGGGCAGCGTGAGCGCCTCGCCGACCTTCGCATGGAGGGTTTCGGCTATCTGCTGCGAGACGGTCATCCAGCCGCCGCTGCGCAGCCGCGCGGTGGCAGTGGCGAGGCTCCCCT
Source organism: Solirubrobacteraceae bacterium (assembly GCA_030043235.1). GTDB lineage: Bacteria > Actinomycetota > Thermoleophilia > Solirubrobacterales > Solirubrobacteraceae > Palsa-744. Next base: position 10,133 of record JASHYF010000374.1, read on the forward strand.
CCTGCAGCTGGCTCGCGGGGATCGGCGTGGGAGTGGCGCGAGCGCGGGCGATGATCCACACGCGCCGGCCGTCGAAGTCGAGGAAGCCGCCCTGGTAGCCGCGCACGCTCGCCACTCCGGGCAGGGCGGCGATGCGCCTGGGCAGTCCGCCCGCGGGGAAGCTCGTGGTGGCAAGGTCGTCGTCGACGTTGACCACCCACAGCCCGGCGGTGGAGACGTATTCGGAGTAGTCGCGGTACAGGCCGCGGAGCAGGTCGTTGTGCGAGTCTTCAGCGACTACGCAGCCGAACACGGCGATCGCGCCGGTGGCCGCGAGCGCGAGCGAGCGCACCGTGGTGGCCCGCAGCGCGCGCACGGCGACGGTCAGCATGTTCAGCCGCGCGGAGTGCGCGGCGAGCTGCTGGGCAAGCCGCACGACGAGCTGAAACGCGAAGGGAATCGCGAGCAAGGTGGCGAGCGCCAGCCCAACGGTGGCAGGCACGATCGCGGAGGGCCACAGCAGCAGCGGGCCGCTGGTGAGCGCGATCAGCACCGCGCCGGCCAGGAGCAGGCGCAGCTGTGCGCTGCCGTCGAGCGCCTGGCCCGGTTCGCCGTCCTCGAAGTACACGGCGTCGACCGCGCGGCTGTGGCGCAGGTCGAACAGCGGTGGCGCCGCTGCGAGGCATGTGGCGAGGATGCCGCCGGCGAACGAGATCACCAACGGACGCAGCCCGACCACCGTCTGGGTGCCAAGCGAGAAGGCGGCGGCGAGGTAGCTCGGCGTGGTATGGAAGATCGTGCGCGAGAGGAAGTCGCCGGCGGCGAGCCCCGCGAGCGAGGCGACGACGCCCAGGCAGATCGCTTGGAAGGCGAGCATCCGCACGAGCTGCCACGGTCTCACGCCCTGTATGCGCAGGTCGGCGATCACGCGTCTGCGCTCCGGCACGGTGAGCAGCATCGCGTTGAAGGCGAGCAGGAAGCCGACGACCGCGCTGACGAGCACGAAGAAGCCCGTGGCCTTCGTATTGGGAGCGACCGCCTGCTCGAGCAGGGTGACGTCCTGGCCGGCCGGCGCGACCGTCAGGCGCCCGCCGGCGAGCGCGTCCAGCTCGCGCTGGACGAGCGCCTGCCGGCCGTGCTCGGTGGTGATGAGGATGCGCGTGACGCGCCGGCGAAGACCTGTGATCCTCTGCACGAAGTCGAGCGGCGCGACCGCGGCAAGCGCGCCGGAGAGATCTCCGATCGCTTCGGGACCGAGCACCGCCACCACGGGAACCTCGAGCGCGCGCCCGCGCACGTCGAGCGATACCCGCGACCCGCCTCCGGCGAGCGACTGCGAGCTGGGCGGCGGCATCCCCAGCGCGTGCGCGGTGGCGCTCGGCAGGATCAGCCCCGGCATGTCGAGGTCGCGCAGCGAGATGTTGCGGGTGATGCTCCCGCCGAAGGCCAGAAGACTCGGTGCGGCGCTGGCGAGATCTATGAGCACGCGATGCCCGCTCGGCCCGACGAGCGAGACGTTCTGATCGAGTATCGGCGCGGCGAGCGACACGCCCGGCAGCCTCTGCACGTCCGCGAGGAGACGTTCGCTGAAGCCGTTTGAGTCGCGCGAGCGCAGCTGCAGGCTTGCGCTGCCGGCGATGCCCCGCACGATCGCGCTCGACGCGTCGGTTATCGAGCTGTTGGCGACCTGCACCGCGAACACGAGCGCCACTCCGATCGCGATGCCGACGCCGGCGAGCAGCTCCTGGATCGGCCGCGTGCGCAGCCGCCTTCCGTACAGGTAGATCAGCCCGGAAAGCCGCACGTGCGCTTCAGCCCCACGCTTGGCGCGTGCTTGGCACTGGAGCCGGCGCCCCGTGGCGCTCCCGCGCCGAAGAGGGGAGCGCCGGCTCGTGCACGAGGAGCCTGCCGTCGCGCAGCGTGCACGCGCGGTCACATACGCTGGCCGCCTGCTGATCGTGGGTGACGAGCAGGACGGCGACGCCCTGCTCGTGGGCGATGTCCGAGAGCAGTCTCAGGATCTCCGCCCCTCGCTGGGTGTCGAGGCTTCCAGTGGGCTCGTCGGCGAGAATCAGTCGCGGCTCGTTTACGAGCGCGCGCGCAATCGCCACGCGTTGGCGCTCGCCGACGGAGAGCTGGTCGGGCGTGTGGTTGAGGCGCTTGCTGAGCCCGACACGCTCGAGCCAGGGAATCGCAGCACGGCGTGCCTGCTTCAGCGGCACGCGACTTGCGAGCAGCTTGATCGCCGCGTTCTCCACAGCGGGGACTCCCGCCATGAGGTGAAACGACTGGTGGACGAACCCGATCCTCGTGCGCTGGTAGTCCGCCGTCTGGGCGCTGGAGAGCTCTGCGAGGTCCTGATCTTCGAAGCGAACGACTCCCGCGTCGGGCCTCATGAGCGCCGCGGCGAGCATCAACAGCGTGCTCTTGCCTGAGCCGCTGGGCCCGTGCAACGCGACGAGCTCGCCGGCGCCGACCCTCAGGCTGACCCCGTCGACCGCGCGGATGACCTCGCCGCCGCAACCGGGGTAGTGCTTGACGACGCCATCGAGCTCGAGCACGGCGTCGCCGGCGCGGCCGCTCACGGTCGGCGCGCTCCAGACTCCGCGCGTCGCAGCGGCACGACGTGTCCCTCCGCGTGTCGCACCTCTCCGCGCAGCTCCCCGTTGTCGATCGACAGCGCGCGATCGACGCCGGACAGGCCCTGTGCGTCACCGGTGCTCATCAGCACCGCGGTGCCTTCGTTGGCGATCGAGCGCAGCAGGGACAGCAACGGGTCGCGCTCGAGCAGGTCGACGCCGCTGGTGGGCTCGTCGATCACGAGCAGCGCGGGCGCCGTTATGAGCGCGCTGGCGATGGCCACCCGCACGACCTCCGCACCGGCGAGCTCGTGGCACTCCAGACGCGCGCAGTGCTCGGCGCCCACGCGAAAGAGCAGCTCCTGTCCACGGCGGCGGGCCTGCCGCGGCAATGCCCGCTGGGCCAGCAGCCCCGCGGCGATCTGGTCGATGACGAGCCCCTGCTGGGCCGAGGAGGAGCACGTCTGGCAATAGCCGATCCGCCTGCCGAGCAGGCTGTTGCGAGAGCGCGCGAGATCGCGCCCTTCGAAGGTGACGCGGCCCTCTTCGGGAAGCTCGATGCCGGCAGCCACGCGCAGCAGGGTGCTGCGCCCGGAGAAGCGCGCGCCCCACACGGCGACGAGCTCGCCCGCGTCGATGTCGAGCGACACGTCTCTGACTGCCACGCGCTCGAGCCGTCCGCGCGTGTAGCGCTTCGTGACGTGATCGATCGACAGCAGGCTCATCGCAAGGCGGGTTGGTGCGCCGAGCCTGCGTGCATCGCGCGAAGCTCGGCTCGCGCATAGGTGATCCAGGCGAGCTGCGCGTCGATCATCCGCCTGCGCTCCTCCACGAGCAGCCGCTCGAGCACGCCGGCCAGGTCGCCGGCTGCGCCCGCCTCGCCGTCGGCGGGTCGCGCCAGATCCTGCGCCTCGCGGACGCATTCCTGCTCGTAGCGGCCGATGAATTCGAGCGCCGCGCCGACGCTGCGCACGCCCGCGAGCGCCATACGTCCGAGCATCTCCACGCGCTGGGGATCGCTGCGGACACGCTCCGCCAGCCACGCCCGGTACGCGCGCGCGCCGTACGCGGTGGCGCGATAGGACGCGCCGGCTTTCGCTCCGCGGCTGACGCCGGTTTTGGAGTATCCCGACATCTTCTCGATCAGCTCGGCTTCCATCAGGCTCGTGAGCGCCGCGTAGATCGACGAGCGGCCGACGCTCAAAAAGCCGCCGAAACGCCGCTCGAAACGCTGGCCGATCTCATAGCCGTGACTGGGCTTCTCGATCACCAGCCCGAGCACGGCGCAGGCGACCTGCGAGCGCAGCACGGCGCTTCCCGCGGGATCGCCCGCGGGATGAGATCCCTGCCCCTGCAAGGCCTGTTCGCCAGATACCGCCACGCGGCCTCCTCGGGTCACACGCGACCGTCTTTTTGATCTGTCGACAAGCGTACCGGTCATTCCAAACTTTACAGTTAACCAGCTACATAGAAACATTGTGTGCACGGATCGTCCAGCCCTCGCGGAGCGGCGCGCCGCTGCGCTGACGACGGCGGCGATCGCCTCGCCGCTCACCCCTGCCCGCGAGGCGCTCAGGCTGCCCACGGAGCGCTCAGGCTGCCCGCGAAGCGCTCAGGCTGCCCGCGAGCGCAGCTGCGCGAGCGCTTCCAGCACGAGCGCGTCGTGCTCGGCGGGCTTGATCTTGCGCAGGACAGCCGCCACCTTCCCGTCGGCGTCCACGATGAACGTGGTGCGCTCGTTGCCGAAATACGCTTTCCCGTACATCGACTTCTCCGCCCAGACCCCGTAGGCGTCCGCGACGCCGTGGCCCTCGTCGGCGAGCAGCGAGAAGTTCAGCCCCTCCTGCTCGTGGAACCGCTTGACCTTGGCGACGGGATCGGGCGAGATCCCGAGCACGACGGCATCCGCCTCCTCGTAGTCGGCGCGATGATCTCGGACGCTGCACGCCTGCGTCGTGCATCCCGGGGTGGACGCCTTCGGATAGAAGTACACGACGACCGGCCGGCCGCGCAGGCCGGAGAGCTTGACGGCCCTGCCGTCCTGGTCGGGGAGCTCGAAGTCGGGGGCCAGCTCACCGGGCTCGATCACGGACGGCATCCTAGACAGGATGGAGCGGCTGCCGGGAAGCTCAGCGCAGCAGCCGCGAGAGCCGCCGGTCCTTGAGCACCCGCCCCTCGGTCTGGCAGACGGGGCAGTAGGCGATCACGTAGTCCTCGAAGTGCACGGCCTCGAGCGTGGCGGCACAGCGTGGGCACGGCTCGCCCTGGTGGCGGTGGACGCGCAGCGGCATCGGCAGCTTGTCGGGGATCGGCAGGCTGATCGTCTGCTGATAGGAGGCGATCGCCTCGCCGAGGGTCTGGACCATCGCCGCGCGCAGCCGCTCGATCTCCTCACGCTCGAGGCCGGCGCCGCGCTTGTATGGCGACAGCCGCGCGTGCCACAGGATCTCGTCGGCCCACGAGCGCCCGATGCCGGCGATCACGTGCTGGTCGCGCAGCAGCGCGTGCAGCGGGCGCGGCGCGTCGAGCAGCTGCTCGAGCTGGCCCGGCTCGCCGGGCTCGGGCCACGCCTCCGGGCCGAGGCTCGCGAGCGCCTCCTCCTGCTCGAGCTCGCCGGCGCGCAGCAGCTTCACCCAGGCGGCCTGCTTGGAGCCGAACTCGCGCAGGCGGAGCTCGCGGCCGTCGTGCAGTCCCACGAGCAGTCGCGAGGTCCGGTCGCGGTGTGCGGCCGGCTTGTCATAGAGCTGCAGCCGCCCAGAGGACATCAGGTGAACGAGCAGCGCGAGCGGCTCGCCGCTGCCGTGGATCTCGACGAGCAGGTGCTTGCCGCGCCTGGCCACGCCCGCGATCCGCCCGCCCTCGAGCGCGGACAGCGGCGGGTCGAAGGTCCTCAGCGCGTTTATCCCCGGCGCCCGCGCGTACTCGATCCGCGCGCCCGTCAACGCGTGGTCGAGCAGGCGCGCCGTGATCTCCACCTCAGGCAGCTCCGGCATCGTCCCTTCAATCGTAGGGCGATGCCAGAGACCCTCCCCTGTCGCGCGGCCGCGCCCAGAGCGCTCGGCCGGCGACCACAGCCGTCGCGGCTGTTAGTACGCGCGGATCGACGGGCCTTCGTAGCTGACGTGCTGGGAGCTCGTCCAGCGCACGCGCCAGTATTCCCCGGGTGTCGAGGAGCGCAGGCTCCAGTAGCCGAGGCTGTTGGTGGTGAGCGTCGTCAGCGTGCGCAAGCGCTTGGAGCCCCGCGCTTGCACGAGCACGGTCACCTTGGTCGCTCCGCCGGCGGGGCGCACGAGGCCCCACAGCGCGACCCCGCCCCGCACCTTGGTGACGGTCAGCGGGATCGGCCAGCCGTAGTACAGCGGCTTGGGCTGCCCGCTGTAGTACTCGAGGCCCGTCTGGAAGCCGACGGTGCCGCCGTGCACGCTCGCGCCCGGCGGCCCGCCGAGCGGGTCGTCTTTGAGCAGGTACTGCGAGAACGCCGCCACGCGCGGGTTTTCCCAGGCGATGCGTTCGGCGATCGCGTCGTATTCCGCCTGCTGTGCGACGGGCACGCCGAGCTGTTTGTTGGGGTAGCTCTGGATCCCGAACTCGGTCAGGTAGATCGGCACGTTCGCGGGGATCGCGTGCGCCCGCGCGGCCAGGTTGAGCGCATTGGTCAGCCTCGAGAGCGAGCCGATCATCACGTCGTCGTGTTCCGGCGGCACGTAGTAGGGACCGGAGGCTTCCGTGTACGCGTGATGGCCGTAACCGGCCATCTGCAGCTCACTGCACAAGCCAGATCTCTGGTATTTGGCATTCAGGCACAAGGCTTCGCGCATGAACGCCAGCGGCGCGACCTCGTGCAGCAGCGCGTCCTCTTTTTCCTTGCGGTTGGGGCTGCGCAGCAGGCTTTTGACGTTGTCCCAGCCCGTCGGCGCGGTTTCGCCGAACAGCACGCGCGGGCGCGCGATGCCCGCCGCCTGCAGGCCTTTGTAGCCGTACTGGTACAGGCCGCGGTAGATGCGCCCGGAGGCGGGCGTGCCGTTGGCGTTGAACTGCGGCATCAGGAACGCGGGGTGGTTGGGCTCGTTCCAGATCGAGTAAATGGAGACCTCCGAGGAGAACTCGCGCGCGACGGCGGTCATGAATTCTTCGAAGTCTTGGTCGTCCGGGCGCGTGACATACGGGGCTTTGCCGTTGGAGGTGGCCCAGCGCGGCACGGGCGCGGTGACGGTCAGCAGCACCGGCCAGCCGAGACGCTTGGCTTCCGCGAGCACGGGGACGTACTGGCCCCAGTCGTAGGCGGCCGGGTTGGTGGCTTCGAAGTTGGGCTTACGGGCGGCGCCCGGACCGGGGGCTACGGCTTCCCAGTAGAGCTCCACGCGCAGGGCCTTCACGCCGAGATGCTCCATCTGCGCGAACACGTGCGCGCGCGACTCCGCTTCGAGCAGGTCGTTGCCCGCCTCGAAGTAGGTGATCTGCCCGTGCGAGGCGAGCGCCCGCGAAGCCCCGGCCAAGCCCGCCAGCAGGACGCCGGCGAGCAGCGAGAAGAGGAGGGTGCGGAGTCTGGACATGGTCGCTTAGAGACACCTCGGCGCGAGCAAGGTTGCGGTGTTTGTAGCGTTCTCGGAAGATGAGCGCCCCGATCGCGCCAGACGACATCGTGCAGACGGCGGCGGACGCCGAGGGCAACGGGCGCCCGCCGCTGCTCGTGCTCGAGCCTCTGCGCGCGTTCCTGGACGAGCACGGGCTGGGGGAGGGCGAGCCGATCGCCACGCCGATCGGCGAGGGCCACTCGAACGTCACCTACCTGATCGAGCGCGACGGCAGCGAGATGGT
>JASHYF010000375.1 GCA_030043235.1 Solirubrobacteraceae bacterium
CCGGGCCGTTCGCGTCCGTCGCGGGCACGCCCTTCGATTTTCGCCGCCCCAAGGCGATCGGCCGCGACATCCGCGACGGCCGCTCGCAACAGTTGGTTTTCGGCCGGGGCTATGACCTCAACTGGGTGATCAGCCGCAGGGCCACCGCAGTCCCCAGGCTCGTCGCGCGAGTCGTCGACCCGCGGTCGGGGCGGATACTCGAGCTTGCCGCGACCCAACCCGGCCTGCAGTTCTACTCGGGGAACTTCCTCGACGGGACGCTCTACGGCACGAGCAACCGGCAGTACCGCGAGGGTGACGGCGTCGCGCTGGAGACCCAGCACTTCCCCGACTCGCCGAACCACCCGAACTTCCCGTCGACGGTCCTCCGTCCCGGGCAGACGTACGACACCACGACGGTCTACGCGTTCTCGACGTTCAGGAAGCAGGGCCGCTAGATGGGCACCCGGGCGCCGGCCGAGCGTCGGCGCCCGGGCCCGGGCCTGCCGTCAGACCTCGATGGCCGGCAGGCCGTCGATGCTCGCGGCGTTCTTCTCGCGCTGGTAGGCGACGAGGGCGTCGGGGCCGCGGGCGCGCAGCTTCTTGGCCGCCCACAGGCCGGCGTGGGGGCGCTCGCCCTCGTAGCTCATGAGCGGCACGCCGTAGCCGCACGAGTCGGCGACGCGCGTGACGTGCACCAGCACGACCGCGCGCCGTGCCGCGGGGACGTCAGGTTCGTCGAAGTGGCACCGGGCGAGCAGCTGCGCGAAGGCCGCGTCGCCGGCCGCGACGATCTCGGCGTGACCGTGCAGGCGCACGATCCGCGGCGGCCCCTGGAAGGCGCACATCATGATCACGATGCGCCCGTTCTCGCGCACGTGCGCGATCGTCTCGGCGCCGCTGCCGACCAGGTCGAGATAGGCGACGGTGCTTTCGCCGAGCACGCGCAGCGTGCCGATCGGGCCCTTCGGGGAGACGTTCACGTGACCGGCGGCGTCGAGCGGCGCGCTGGCCACGAAGAACAGCTCCCGTTCTGCGATCCAGCGCGCGAGCGTGTCGTCGATGCCGTCGAGAGTCTTGGCCACCGTGCCTAAGACCTTAGACCCCTCGATCCTCGGCACGGTGGATCGAGCTGAGGGCAGCGGGTTGTGACGAGACGATCGGCTGGCGCCGTATCGTCTTGCGCCATGCTGCGCTTCGCCTCCAGCGAGCTGACCGACGCGGAGCTCGCGTTGCAGGCTGAAGTGCGGGACTTCCTCGCCGCGGAGCTGCCGCGCGGCAGCTTCGCTCCCGGGCTGGGGATGTCGGCCGCACGCGACCAGGGCTTCTCGCGCGCGCTAGCGGCGCGCGGCTGGCTCGGCATGGCGCTGCCGCGCCGCTACGGCGGAGCTGAGCGGAGCGTGGTGGAGCGCTTCATCGTGGTCGAGGAGCTGCTGCGCTGGGGGGCGCCCGTTCGCTACCACTGGATCGCGGACCGGCAGACGGGCCCGCTGCTGTTGCGCTACGGCAGCGAGGCGCAGCGCGAGCGCTTCCTGCCGGCGATCTGCCGAGGCGAGGTGTCGTTCTCGATCGGCATGAGCGAGCCCGAGGCGGGCAGCGACCTGGCGGCGGTGCAGACACGCGCGCGCCGCGTGAACGGCGGCTGGCGCGTGAGCGGGACGAAGCTGTGGACGGGTGGCGCGCACGAGAACGACTGGTGCGTGGCGCTGTGCCGTACCAGCGAGGAGGACGATCGCCACCGGGGCCTTACGCAGCTGATCGTCGAGCTGCGCGCGCCGGGCGTGAGCGTGCGTCCGATCGCCTATCTGGACGGTAGCGAGTTCTTCAACGAAGTGCTGCTCCAGGAGGTGTTCGTGCCGGACGACCTGGTCGTCGGCGAGGTGGGAGCGGGCTGGGAGCAGAACACCTCGGAGCTGTCGTTCGAGCGCGCGGGTCCCGAGCGCTGGCTTTCCACCTACCTCGTGGTCGAGCAGTTCCTGCGCGAGCGCGGCGCCGCGGACGAGCGCGCGCGCGTCGCGCTGGGCGAGGCGATCGCCGGCTGGTGGGGCATCCGCGCGCTGTCGCTGTCGGTGGCGCGCCTGCTCGACGCGGGCCACGCGCCCGCAGCGGAGGCGGCGCTCGTGAAGGAGCTGGGCACGCGCTTCGAGCAGGAGGCGCTGGACGCGATCTGGCGGCTCGTGCCCGACGATCTCGACCCGGCGGCGGAGTCGCTGTTCGAGCGCCTGCTCGCGGCGGCGATCCTGGGCGCCCCCTCGTTCACGATCCGTGGCGGCACCAACGAGATCCTGCGCTCGGTGGCCGCACGGGCGCTGCGCATCCAGCGCGCCGATCGCGTTCGGCCCGATTCCGGAGAGCCCTTGCCCTCCGAGCGGCGTGCATGACGGACCTCGACGCCCTGGCGGTGCTGCGCGAGCGGGGTCCCGACCGCACGGCCGAGAGCGTGCTGCTCGGCGAGTGGCTGCTCGCCCGTGCTGGTCTGAGCGACGAGGACTGCGGCAGCGCGTCGAGCGGTGGCGCGCGGGCGGGAGCGACGACCGTCGCGCCGGGCGATTCTCGCGACAGCCTCACGCTGCACGCAGATAAGCTGAGCGGGACCGCGCATCGGGTGCCGTGGGCGCGCGATGCAACTCACATAGCCGTCCTGCTCGACCGCCGCGTGGCGTTGGTCGAGCGCGCGGCGGTGAGCGTCGAGCAGCGCGTGAACCTCGCCGGCGACGCGCGCGACACGGTGGTGTTCGACGGCGTGGCCGCGCGCACGGGCGCGGGCGTGGACGCCGATGAGCTGCTCATGCGCGGCGCGCTCACGCGCATCGCGATGATGGCGGAGGCGCTCGATCGCGTGTGCGAGATCGCGGTGAGGCACGCCGGCGAGCGGCGTCAGTTCGGGCGGGCGATCGGCTCCTTCCAGGCGGTGCAGCAGCACCTCGTGACGATCGCCCAGCAGGCGGCGCTCGCGGACGTCGCCGCCGATGCTCTGGGGCGCAGTCCCGGCGGGTTTGAGATCGCGGCTGGGAAGCTGCTGGCCAATCGCGCGGCGTTGAGCGCCGGGCGCGCCGCTCATCAGGTGCTGGGCGCGCGCGGCACCACGCGTGAGCATCCGCTGGGCCTGCTCACACGCCGGCTGTGGGCGTGGCGCTCGGAGTACGGCGACGAGCACCATTGGAGCTCCCGCCTCGGCGCGGCTGCGGCGCGTGCCGGCGCCGACAGCCTGTACCCCGCGATCACCGGCGGCTCGACGGTGCTGAGCATGTGATGGGCGAGGTGGCCCACAGCCTGCACGGACGGCCGGGCGCGAGCGCGCCCGTGCTCCTCACCCACGGGTTCGGCGCAAGCCAGGCGATGTGGGCGCCCAACGTGGAGGCGCTCTCGAGCGAGCGGCAGATCCTCACGTGGGACCTGCCCGGGCACGGCGCGAGCAGCGCCTGCGGGGAGCTCTCGCACGAGCGCTGCATGGTGGAGATGCTGGGGCTGCTCGACGTGCTGGGCGCGCCCCGCGCGGTGATCGGCGGCATGTCGTTGGGGGGGTTCCTGTCGCTGCTGCTGTGCGCGCGCCATCCCGAGCGGGTTGCGGCGCTTCTGCTCGTCGACACCGGCCCGGGCTTCCGCGATCCGGCCGCGCGCGGTGCGTGGAACGCACGCGTGGCAGGGCTCGCGGACGAGCTCGAAGCCCGCGGCGTGGCGGCGCTGCGCCAGAGCCCGGAGACGGCGGCCGCCGAGCACGCGGCGGGTGGCGCCGGCCTGGCGGCGGCGGCGCGCGCGATCCTCGCACAGCGCGATGCGGAGGTGATCGAATCGCTGGGCGCGATCGCGGTCCCCACGCTGATCGTCGTGGGCGCAGCCGACGAGCGCTTCCTGCCGGCGGCCGACGCGATGGCTCGCCGCATCGCGGGCGCGGCGAAGGTCGTGATCGAGGGCGCGGGCCACGCCGCCAACATGGAGCGGCCGGCGCAGTTCAATCATGTTGTGCGCGATTTCCTGGAGGGCTTGTGAGTGACGAGCTGAACGTGTGGGTGAGCGCGGATTTGAAGCGGGCAGCTATCTATGTACAGGCCGAAGTTGCCGCAACTTCGGTATAAGCGTTGACCGTCGGTCGGAGATTGCGAGGTGACCTCGAAATGGCAAAGGTGATCGCTTCCATAACGACGTCCGTCGACGGCTACATCGCCGCCCCCGGCGATGGCCCGGGTCGCGGGCTTGGCGAGGGCGGCGAGCGGCTGCACAACTGGGTGTTCGGAGGGCCGTGGCGCTACGAGGACGACGCGCGCGGCGAGCCGAGCGGCGAGGACGCGGTGTGGTTCGCGGAGGTCGTATCGCGGATCGGGGCGGTCGTGAGTGGTCGCTCGACCTACGAGGCCGCGCGGCACTGGGGCGAGAGAAACCCGTGGGACGTGCCGGTCTTCATCGTCACACACCGACCGGAGGAGGAACCAGACAGCGGCGAGTTCGCATTCGTGTCCGGCGTCGAGGCAGCGGTCGAGCGAGCGGCTGAGGCCGCGGCCGGCAAGGACGTCCAGGTCATGGGCGGAGCCGAGATCATCCGCCAGGCGCTCGCCGCGGGGGTCGTCGACGAGCTGACGATCATCGTCGCGCCGGTCATCCTCGGCGGCGGCAAGCGGCTGTTCGAGGGTTTCTCACGGTCATTGGACCTGCACCAGCTCGGCGCGCGCCAGTCGCGGTTCGCGACGTTCATCGACTACCGCGTCAAGCAGTGAGGGTCACGGCTGCCGCTGTAAAACGGCGCAGCCCTTCCGCGGAGGTGACCACGATTCGCGTGAGGCGACCGCGGAAGGATTGCGCGCCGCGCCAGTGCCTGAAGAGAGCACGGGCTCATGGAGAGCTGTCTCTCCGCTTTGGCTGCCCTATTTCTCCTCGCCTGTCCTGCTCAACGACTTGGCGGCGCTGTCCACGACCTTGCGGATGAAGTCGTACTGCGTGTGAACCAGGCGGTCGGCCATCTCCAGGGCGGAGTCCACGATCTCCTGTCGCCTTGACGACCCCTCGCGTTGTGACACCACTGGCAACGCGCGGTCGACCGTGTCGACGAACTTGCGCACTGCCTCGATCGCGGCTCGCTGGCCGTCCTCGACAGACTGGGCCACCTCGTCGGACAGCTCCGCAGCCCTCTTGACCGCGGTCTTGGAGGTGGGCTTGGAGGTGGTCTTGGACGCAGCCTTGGATGCGTTCGCGGGCGGCCGCCTGCGGGTCCTCGTCGCGCTTGCCGCCGTGCTGCGCCGAGTCTGTGGCTCGGGCATTGCAATCACTCCCTTCAGGATTTCGGTCCCGGATATCGGTGCTGGTCGAGCGGACGCTACGCCGAAACGCAGCGGCTGACAGCCGCACAAACTCCCAGACCGACTGCGGAGAACCCGCATGCCTTCGCTGCGAGGAGGCAGAGGCGTGCGGCTGTGCGCGACGCCTCTGAGACGCCGTGTGGAGGTGTAGTGTTGGTGGCCCGTCGACCGGCTGGCTCGCCGGCCGGCGGTTTCGATCGACTACGCGGAGGAGTGCGTGTGAGCGGCACTGACTTGACCAGCAGCTCAGCGGGCGAGGAAGCCCGGCGAGGACGAGGACGGCCCAACGAGGTGCAGGCGCTGAGCGCGCTGGCCTTTGAGGAGCTGGGGAGCTTTCCCGGCGGCATCCGCGACATGCACCTTGGCATCGCCGAGCGGGCATTTCGGGGCGTGGGCCCAGCGGCTCGCCCGGTCCAGGTGATCCACGACGCCCTCTCGCGCCGCGCCTACGCCGCGGTCTCCTCCGGCGCGGCGGCGCTGGGCCGGACCGCCGACGCGACGATCGACAGGAGCGGGATCGGGCGGCAGCGCCTGCCCTCGACGACGCGCCCGGGGAGCGCGGTGATCGCCGCTCTGAACGGCCTGATCGGCGATCGGCTCGAGCGCTCGGGGAGCGAGCTTCACCAGCCGGTCTCGGTGCGCGTGGACGGCGAGGCGGTGGCGCTCGACGCGAGCTCGCTGCGTGCGGCGTTCCCCGGGGCGACGACGCGGCTGGTCGTGTTCCTGCACGGCCTGATGGGGACCGAGTTCTACTGGGCATGGGGCGGCGATCCGGGAGACAGCTACGGTGCGCGCCTGGCCTCGGAGGTTGCGTGCAGCCCGGTGTACCTGCGCTACAACAGCGGCCTGCACGTCTCCGAAAACGGGCGGGCGATCGCGGCGCTGCTGGACGAGCTGGTGCGGGAATGGCCGGTCGAGGTGCAGGAGATCGCGCTGGTGGGCCACTCGATGGGCGGGCTGGTGGCGCGCAGCGCGTGCCACGAGGGCTCAGAGGCCGGCCACGGCTGGACTGAGCGCGTTCGTCACGTGATCTCGCTGGGCACGCCGCACCTGGGTGCGCCGCTCGAGCAGGGAGCGCACATCGCCGCGGCGGCGCTGCACGCGCTGCCGGAGACGCGCATGCTCGGCGCTTTCCTGCGCCGGCGCTCCGCGGGCATCCGCGACCTGCGCCACGGCTCGCTCGTCGACGAGGATTGGCGCGGCCGCGACCCCGACGCCCTGCGCGCGGCTGCGTGCAAGGAGGTGCCGCTGCTGGACGGAGCGATGCACTGCTTCGTCTCGGCCACCATCACCGGCAGCCCGCACCATCCGCTGGGGCGCCTGCTCGGCGACATCCTCGTGCTGACGCCCAGCGCCACCGGGCAGGGTCGCACGCGGCGGATCCCCTTCAAGGCCGAGCACGGCCATCACGTCGGCTCGACCCATCACCTCGCGCTGCTCAATCACCCCGAGGTGTACGAGCGCCTGCGCGGGTGGCTGGAGCAGCCCGGCGGCGGCGCGCGGGCGCGGCGGGCTCGCCAACCAGGCTGCGCAGCTCGTTGAAGCCTTCCTGCACTCCCTCGGCGAGGACGTGGAGGTCGGGCATGGAGTCGCAGTCGGCGTTGAGTCCGAGCACGACCTCTCCGCCGTAGGAGAAGATCGCGATCGCGAGCGCGTGCTGCGCGGCGAGCGGCACGACCGGGTGGACCTCGCGCAGCGGAGCGCCGAACGCGTACAGCGGCACGCGCGGTCCGGGCACGTTGGTGATCGTAAGGTTGAACAGGCGCGTGGCGTACAGCGAGCGCGCGATCAGCGCGTGCAGCAGCGGCGGGGCGAGCGCGGCGAGGTCGAGCATCGTCGTGGCGCCGAGCGCCGCGCCCGATGCCTTCAGCCTGCTCGTGTGCTCGACGACCTTGCGCACGCGCGCGAACGCGTCGAGCTCGGCGACGGGCAGCTCCACGAACAGCGAGCTGACGCGGTTGCCGAGGGCGAGGCGCTCGGAAGCGCTGCGCACGTTCATCGGGACCATCGCGCGCAGGCCCTCGCGCGGAGGCGACTCGCGGCGCGACACCAGCAGGCGGCTCAGCCCGGTCGTGCACGCGGCGAGCACGACGTCGTTGACCGAGCCGCCGAGCTCACGGCCGATCGTCTTGAGCTCGGGCAGGGACGCGCGCACGATCTCAAAGCGCCGCGTTGCGCCGATCGGCACGTTGAGGCTGGTGCATGGCGCGGCGATCAGCTCGTCGCGCACGATGAGCTCGGCCAGGGCGCGGGACTTCTCGAGCGTGTCGCGAGGATGCAGCGCTGCGTGCACGCCGGCGCTCGCGGCGCGCACACCCGTCCTCGCCAGCCCCGTCACGAGGCCCGGTGGATGCGGCGTGAGCGCTTGCCGCAGCGAGCGCGATTCATCGGCATCGGCCGCCGGCCGGACGGCCCTGGGGAGTGCGGGCGGCTCGGCGTCGAGCAGCAGCCGCACCACGTCGACCGACCCGACGCCGTCGACGAGGCAGTGATGGGTCTTCGTGGCCAGCGCCCAGCGATCGTGCTCGAGCCCCTCGACCAGCACCATCTCCCACAGCGGGCGCGTGCGATCGAGGCGGTGTGAGAAGTAGTCCGCCGCCCACTCACACAGCTCGGCGTCGCCGCCCGGCGCGGGCAGCGCCGCACGGTGCACGTGGCTGCGGAGGTCGAACTGGGGATCCTCCTGCCAGCAGGGCCACGTCAGCCCGCCTGTTCGCTCCGATGAGAGCCGCTGCGAGTAGCGCGGCAGCAACGTCAGGCGCGAGGCGACGTCGGTGCACACCGCCTCGAGCGCGGGGACGGTGTCGCCGGGCACTGGATCGAAGACCATCACCCCGCCGATATGCATCGTCGCGCCCTCGTCCATCTGCTCGAGCTCGAGGAACGTCGCGTCCAATGCGGTGAGCTGGTCGACCATCATCGCCAGCCTCCCCCACGCGGCCCCCGGCTGTCATCGGTGGCGAGGTGCAAGCTGCCCCGTAGTAGTCCGCATACCGCGAGCGAGCTACTGCACGGTCGAGACGTGCTGGGACCGCTGGCTCGCTCGATGCGGAAACCGCGGTGACCCGCGCTGCAGCTCGGGACGCGCGCGCGCGACGTGCGCGCCGTGGCTCGGCGTGAGGCCGTCGGCGCGTCCGGCGCAGTAGCGCGCGGCGAGCTCCTCGGGACCGAGGTTCTCGAGGAGCGCGAGTCCCGCCTCGCGCAGGTGCTCGCCGAGCCAGCCGGGATGGAAGCCCGACACCCACGGCTCGCCGGCGGCGGCTACGCGCGCGCGAGTCTCGTGCAGCGGGCTGTGCTCGGCGTCGAGCACGCGCTGGTCGAGGTAGCTGAACACGAGCTCGCTGCCGGGCGCCGCGCACGAGGCGATCGCGGCGAGCGTCTTCATGTTGGCGTCCCTGGTGAGGTAGGTGGTGACGCCGAGCCACGAGAAGAACGCCGGGCGCTCGCCGCTGAACGGCGCGCCCGCGAGCGCCGCGTCGAGGGAGATCTCGCCGAGGTCGGCCGGCACGAGGTGAAGGCGCGAGGGCAGCGGGATGCCGCGCTCGGCGAGGCGTTCGAGCTTGAGCTCCTGCGTCGCCGGATAGTCGACCTCGAACACGTCCACCTCGTGCGCGAAGGCCGGACGGCGCAGCGCGAAGCTGTCCATGCCCGCGCCGACGATCACGTACTGGCGCACGCCGCGGCGGACGGCCTCGGCAAGCGCGTCCTCGGCGTAGCGGGCACGCAGGATCACGGTTCCGTAGGAGGGGTGCGCGCGCAGGCGCGCGTCGAGCCCCTCGGCATCCCTGCGCGCGCTCGCGGTGCCGGGCTGCTCGTCGAGGAACAGCCGCTCGCCCCACGTGTCCTCGATCAGCGGCGGATCGTCGAGTCGTGTGTGGACGGCGCGCATGAGGGCGGTGCCGATCGCGGTCCAGCTCGCCCTGCCAGGGTCCATCGCCGGATTCTCCCAGAGCCTCGCGGGCGGTCACGCAGTTCAGACCCGAGCTTGGGCGGCAGGCGCACGACGGTTGTCGGGAAGAGATCGAGGGAGCGGATAAGCGCTGTAGCTCGTCGCTACGAGCCCGATTCCATCAGCGCCGCGATACCCCGTTCGCCGGAGTCGTCATTAATCCGGCCGCTGATCGCGCCGTGGCTCGGTGTTCGCGGGCGCGTGTGCGGGGACCTCGGCCGACGTGGCCTGCCGGGCGTCTAGTAGCGAGCCGCTCCCGTCTTCGCTCGCCCGCTCCCGCGTCGCGTCAGCCGGGCCGCCGTCGGCGAGCGCATCCAGGCGCGCCGCCAGCTCGTGTATCTCCTCGACCAGCCGGCTGCGTCCCCCTGAGATCGCATCAACGTCAGCGCGCAGCACCTGGACCTCCAGCTCCGC
>JASHYF010000040.1 GCA_030043235.1 Solirubrobacteraceae bacterium
CGTGTCCTTAGACTCGTGCTCGCGCAGCAGCGGCAGTTGCATCGCCTCCGCGCCTGCGGCGGCGGCCTGGCGCGTCATGCGCGCGAGCGCGTCGGCGTACGGCCGCAGCGCTGCGATCCGCTGCTCGGCGCGGCGCAGCCGCGCGGCCGCGACCATCTCCATCGCGCGCGTGATCTTCTGGATGTTCTTGACCGAGGCGATCTTGTTCCTGACGTCGCGCTGAGAGGGCATGGCGTGCTCCGGCGGGAGGCGTCAGGCTGCCGCCGCCACCTTCCCCGACGGAGCGGGACGATGCGATGAGGACCCGGCCTCCTCCAGCGGCTGGCCCTCCTCGTCGAGGTCATAGCCGAAGTCCTGGGCATAGGCGTCGAGCACCTCGCGCACCTTCGCCTGGATCTCATCCGACCAGTCGCCCGCGTTCACCTGCTCGCGCAGCTCAGGATGCTTGGCATGCATGCGTTCTGTGAGGCCGAGCAGGAACTCGGGGACGCGCTCGACGTTCAGCCTGTCCAGGTAGCCGTTGGTTGCGGAGAAGATCTGCACCGTCTGGTCCTCCACCGCGAGCGGCGCGCGCTCGTGCTGGTTGAGCGTCGCCACCAGGCGCTCGCCGCGCGCGAGCGTGCGCTGCGTGTCGACGTCGAGGTCCGAGCCGAACTGCGCGAACGCCTCGAGGTCGCGGTACTGGGAGAGCTCCAGCTTGATCCTGCCGGCGACTTTCTTCATCGGGCCGATCTGCGCGTTGCCGCCGACGCGCGAGACGGAGATGCCGACGTTGATCGCCGGGCGCACGCCCGAGTTGAAGAGCCTGGACTCGAGGAAGATCTGCCCGTCGGTGATGGAGATCACGTTCGTGGGGATGTACGCGGACACGTCGCCCGCCTGCGTCTCGATGATCGGCAGGGCGGTGAGCGAGCCGCCGCCGAGCTCGTCGTTGAGCTTCACCGCGCGCTCGAGCAGACGCGAGTGCAGGTAGAACACGTCGCCCGGGTAGGCCTCGCGCCCCGGCGGACGGCGCAGCAGCAGCGACATCTGCCGGTAGGCGTAGGCGTGCTTGGTCAAGTCGTCGTACACGCACAGCGCGTGCCGGGCGCTGTACAGGAAGTGCTCGCCCATCGCGCAGCCGGCGTACGGGGCCATGTACTTGATCGGCGCGGCCTCGTCGGCCGACGCGGCGACGATGATCGTGTTCTCCAGCGCGCCGTACTCCTCGAGCGTCTGCGCGAGCGCCACCACCGTGGACATGCGCTGCCCGATGGCCACGTACACGGACACCACGCCGGTGTCCCTGTTGTTGATGATCGTGTCGACCGCGATCGCCGTCTTGCCCGTCTGGCGGTCGCCGATGATCAGCTCGCGCTGGCCGCGGCCGATCGGGATCATCGCGTCGATCGCCTTCAGGCCCGTCTGCAGCGGCTCCTTCACCGGCTGGCGCTGCACCACGCCGGGCGCCTTGAACTCGGCCGGGCGCGTCTGCTTGACCGAGATCGCGCCCTTGCCGTCGAGCGGGCGCCCCAGCGGGTCGACGATGCGCCCGAGCATCTCCTCCCCCACGGGGATCTCGAGCAGCGCGCCCGTGCGCCTCACCGTGTCGCCCTCGGAGACCCGCTCCCAGTCGCCGAACAGCACCGCGCCGACGTTGTCGGACTCGAGGTTCAGCGCGAGGCCGGTGACGTCGTGGGGGAGCTCGAGCATCTCGAAGGACATGCAGTTCTCCAGCCCGTGCACGCGCGCGATGCCGTCGGCGACCGACAGCACCGTGCCGATCTCCGTCAGCTCCGCGGTGCCGCTGTCGAGCCCCTCGATGCGGCTCTTGAGGATGCTCGTGATCTCGTCGGGGTTGATCTGCATTACGAGGCTCCTTGGGCAACGTGCCTGCGCAGCTGCTCCAGTCGGTTGCGAATAGAGGCGTCGAGGATCGAGTTGCCGACCCTGATGATGATGCCGCCGAGGATGTCCGGGTCGACGCGCGCGGCCAGCGTGACCTTGCGCCCGGCGCGCTGCCCGATCGTCCTGCCGAGATTCTCGGTGGTGTCCTCGTCGAGCGCGATCGCGCTGGTGATCTCCACCGGCAGCGTCCTGTTCTCCTCGTCCCACAGGCGCTGGTACTCCTGGCGGATGCGGAAGATGACCGGCATGCGGTGGTTCTCGATGAGCAGCTCGAGGAAGTTCAGGAAGGCCGGGTCCGCGCCCTCGAGCAGCCTGCCCAGCGACTGCTGCTTCTCCGCGGTGGAGAAGTACGGCGAGAAGAAGAACACGGCGAGCTCGCGGTGGCGGTCGAGGGCGTCGGCGAACTGGGCGAGCTGCTCGCGCAGCTCGTCGAGCTTGCCCTGCTCGCGGGCGACCTCGAACAGCGAGCGGCCGTACACGCGCGCTAGCTCCTCCATTAGTTTCGGGCTCCCGCCGACAGGCTGGAGAAGTCCAGTTCGCCCAGCGCCTCCTCCACCAGGCGCCGCTGGTCGGCGTCGCTGAGCGTCTTGCGCGTGACCTTCTCGGTGGCCATGATCGTGAGGTCGGCGACCTCGCGGCGGATGTCGTCGAGCGCGCGTTTGGTGGCCGTGTCGATTTCGCGTTCGGCGCGCTTGGCGGCCTCGGCGAGCATCTCCTGGCCGTGCTCGCGCGCCTCGTGCTCGTGCGACTCGGCCGTCTGGCGCGCGCGCTGCACGATCTCCTCGGCCTGCGTCCTCGCCTCCTTCAGGCGCTCGCGGTATTCGCCGAGCAGCTTCTCGGCCTCCTCGCGGGTGTGCTGGGCGGCGTCGATCGAGTCGGAGATGCTCTCGCGGCGCGCGTCGAGCGCGTCGCGGATGCGCGGGAAGGCGAGCTTGTTGAGGATGTACAGCGAGATCGCGAACACCACGAGCGTCCAGATCGTGAGACCGACGTTGGGCGTGATCAGCCACGAGTTGGAGGCGAGCGGCGGTCCTGCGATGGCGGCGGGCAGCTGCATCGGCCTACAGGAAGAAGGCGATGAAGCCGCCGACGAGGCCGTAGAAGAAGGTGGCCTCGGTGAGCGCGAAGCCGAGCCACTGGATGGAGGTGATTTCGTCGCGCATCTCCGGCTGGCGGGTGACGGACTCGATCACCTTGCCGAACAGCATGCCGATGCCCGCGCCGGCGCCCGCGGCGCCGCCGCCGGCGCCCACGCCGAGCGCGATCGCTTTGCCGGCTTCCTTGCCGACTTCGATGGCCTTGCCGGTTTCCGCGATCGCCGCGACGAGCGGGTGGAGGGCCTGAAATACGTCGGTCAGCATTGAATGAGAGCTCCTTGTTTGGTCAGTGGCGGGAGACTGCGCCACCGAGATAGATGGCGGTGAGGATGGCAAAGATGAACGCCTGCAGGCCGGCGATCAGCAGTGCCTCGAACAGGAAGATCAGAACCCCGAAGGGCAGCGTGATCCAACCGAGCAGCTGCAGGCCGAGCAGCACGGCGAGGTCGCCGGCCATGAACTCGATCAGCAGGTGCCCGGCGAGCAGGTTGGCCCACAGCCTGATCGTCAGCGACAGCAGGCGCAGGAAGGTCGAGACGATCTCCAGGGGATAGATGATGACGAGCATGCCTCTGCCGACGCCTGAGGGCACGAGGCTTTTGATGTAGCCGCGGACGCCCTGGGCTTTGATGCCGACGGTGTTGAAGGCGATGAACACGCCCAGCGCGAGCAACAGCGGCAGCGCGACGTTGGTGTCGGCGGCGTAGATCTGGAACGCGGGGATCTTGGCGCCGAAGATGTTCAGTTTCTCCGTGGAGTCGACCGGCAGCGGGATGTAGCCGATCAGGTTGGTGACGAAGATGAACAGGAACAGCGTGAGGATCACCGGGAACCATTTGGCGGCCATCTGCTCGTCCATGGCCTCGCGCGTGGTGCGCTGCATGAGGTCGTAGGCCCACTCGATCACCACCTGCAGGCGCCCGGGCTTGGCCTCCATGCGTTTGGCCACCCAGGTGGTGAGGCCGACGGTGATGGCGGCCGCCAGCACCAGGTACAGGACCCCCTTGTTGATGTCGAGCGGCCCTACCAGGTGCACCCACGTGACGAGGTGGAAGGAGTCGATGACTTGGAAGGTTTCGTTTTTGTGACTCTTGACGCCGAAGGCGGCCACGAACACGACGATCCCGAGCACGTACGTCGCCGCGATGCCCCACAGGACCTTCTTTTTCGTGCTCCAGCCGCCCTGCTTGGGCGCCGGGGCGCCCGGTCCAGGCGGGCTCGCCGGGCCATCGATCCCCGGAGCGGAGAGCTCGGGGGCATTCGCCGCGGGCGCCGCGGCGCTCATCGTCCGCTCCCGTGAGCGCCGCCGGAGGAGGCGGCGGGGGCCGCCCGGCGACCGCCCGGGGTGGGCGAGGCGGGCGGGCCTGTCAACAGGCGTATGGCGAACGCGACGGAGTAGGCGGCGAAGATCACCAGCGACGCGGTCAGCCCGTCTGCGCGGCCGCCGGCGACAGCGGCGATCACGATCGCGCCGGCGAGCAGCCAGATGCGTCCGAAGGCCTCGAACAGGTTGAGGCCGAGCTGCGTGCGCGGCTCAGCGGCGCCCTGGATCCAGCGCCTGTCGAGCTGCGCGAGGATGCGCTGGAGCAGCCAGGCGCCAGCGCCGATCGCGAAGCCGAGGACCGGAGCCCCGAGCATCAGCGCGACCGGCGTCGCCACGACGACGAACACGACGTCGAGGTAGCGCAGCATCGCGGCTGGGCGCAGCATCGCGCCCGGGCGCAACGTGGGTTCGAGCTG
>JASHYF010000376.1 GCA_030043235.1 Solirubrobacteraceae bacterium
AGACCATGTCGTCGTTCTCGCTCGCGTCGAGGGCGAGCTTGAGCCCTTTGGTCTGCCATTCAAGTGCCTTGGCGTGCAGTCCAACGCCCGCGTAAGCGGTTCCCGCTGCCTGGTGCAGCCACGGGTCGTGCGGGTCTTCTCGCTCGGCTTTCAGCCAAGCGTCGTCGGCCTCCTGGGTGCGCCCGGCGCGAAGCAGTAGATCGGCTATCAGTGCCTGCGCGCTGGGATGGTCGTCGAGATGACCGTCCCAGCCGGCGGCTACGGCTTGGCGCATCGCGTCGATCGCGTCCTCGAAGCGCCCGAGTTGCTCGTAGGCGTAGGCAAGCTCGTCCAGATAGCCAGCGCGGTGTGACTCGGTCTCTGAAAGCCCGATCGCGCGTGTGATGAGACGAACGCGCGCTTGGTTGTCATCGCGCTCACGGGCCACCTCGAGCTCACGCTCGATCGCCTGAAGGTCAGCCACGCACCGAAGGCTATCTGGGAGCACCGAGCGCGTCATCCGATAGAGCTCACGGGCGCGCGCGATCTGGATCGCCGCGCGCGAGGGACAAGGAGGGGTCGCGGCGCCCCCGAATCCGGTGGACGTAAACCGATCTGGTCACAGGATCGCTCTCAACGTGCCTGTGGCCTTGGACCAGGGGGTCGCCGCTATGCCCAGTTCGCTTGCCGGACTGTTGTCCCTGCTCGCACCGTGCTTCACGCAACCCACGTTTCAGACGTTCAGCATGCTGATGGTCGGGTTCGTTGGGCGGATCCGAGACTGCACTGTCACGGGGATGCTCCAGGCCGCTGGCCTGGCCGGTAGCTGGCATCACAGCCGTGCGCACGACTTCTTCGCCTACCGGCGCTGGAACCCCGACGAGCTCGGCCTGCGGCTGCTGGACTTCCTCATCGTCGCGTTCGTGAAGCCCGGCGCGCCGATCCGTCTCGCCGTCGATGACACGCTGTTCGGCCGCTCCGGACGCAAGGTATGGGGCGCGCACTACCTCCATGACGGCGCCCAACCGGAGGGCTCCGGGCGCAGGACCCGCTGGGGGAACTGCTGGGTGCACGTGGTGCTCGTCGTCGAGCTTCCGTGCTTGGGCGGCAGACAGGTTGGCCTGCCTATCCTGTTCCGGCTGTTCCGACCCAAGGACCAGGCTCACCCCGACCGGCCCTCCCAGCCAGAGCTGGCCAGGGCGCTGATCGACATGGTCATCACGCGGTTCGCTGACCGTTGTTGAGCGCCAAGCTGGATGGTGATGGCGGGGGCGTTCTGCGACAGGCTGCGTGATGGTGCGCGCGTCGTCGGTGAGCTGACGGCGGGATGATGGCGGGGAGCCTGTTGAGTCGGGGCCCCCTCGCCGAAGCCTTGGCGGTATAGACGAGAGGGCCCCTGATCCCCGGTGAGGGGGCGTCCTGCTTATCGTCGCAGATGATCCAGTCGCAGTCGAGGCGGACTTGACTGCGGGGCGTTTTCGCTGCCCGCTTTGCGGGGGTGTGCTGGGCCCTTGGGGGCGCACACGCCGACGGCGCCTGCGCACGCGCGGTGGGGTGCGGTGGTTGCGGCCGAGGCGCGGTTGTTGCCGGGAGCGCTCGTGTCGCAAAACGCATGTGCTCTGCCCGGATGTCTGTCTCGCGCGCCGGCGTTCCTCGGCGGCGCTGATCGGCGAGGCGCTCATGGCCCGTGAGGGCTACCGCAAGGCCGCTTTGCGCCTCGATTTGCCGGCGGAGACGGTGCGCGCCTGGCGGGCTCGGTTTCGGGAGCGCGCGCCGCCGATCACCGCTCACTTCCTGGGTTGGCAGCGGGCGCTGGATGCCGCGTTCGCTCTGCCTGCCGGCGGCGCCTCGGAGTTTGAGGATGCGCTGGAGGCGATCGGCTGCTGCGCACGGGCGGCGTCGTTGGTGCTGGGGCGCCGGCCGCCGTGGTCGTGGGCTTCTGCGATCACTGCAGGCACGTTGCTCAGCAACACGTTTCCGGCTTGGGGCGGCCCCGATCGAGCGCTTCGATGACGCTCAGGTTCCCGAGAGCGATGTTTGGAGGCGTTGCGATGGACACAGATGCAGAGAGGGCGCGTGAGGTCGCGCTGTTCAGGTACTCCCTGGCTCGCGGAGCGGCAGATGCTGCGCTGAGCGGCCGCCAGCGTGGTGCGATGGTCAGGGAGCTGGCCGCGCGTGAGCATCTGGGCCCTGATGGGCGCTGGGTCACGGTCTCGCGGAGCACGCTTGAACGCTGGGTTCGCCGCTGCCGCGCCGGCGGCTTCCAGGCGCTGGTGCCCGCTCCACGGCGTGTGCAGAACAAGACGCCCGAGCGGATCCTTGCGCTGGCGTTGGCGCTGCGACGCGAGCAGAGTGCGCGCACCGCCGCGCAGATCAGGCGGATCATTCTGGAGGCCGAGGGTGCCGCGCCGTCAGAGCGCACGATCCAGCGCCACCTGGTCGCTGCGGGGCTGCTCTGGAAGGGGCAGGTGACTTCAAGCGCGCTCGGGCGCTTCGAGGCCTGCGCCCCGAATGAGCTCTGGACCGGCGATGCGCTTCACGGACCGCTGGTCGAGGAGAAAAGGGCGATCCTCTTCGCCTACATCGATGATCACAGCCGCCTGCTGACAGGCTATCGATGGGGCCTGCGCGAGGATGTGATGAGCGCCAGCCGGGCGCTGCGCGAGGGGATGGCCTGCCGCGGGCTGCCCGGCGCGCTGTATCTCGATAACGGCAGCCCGTTTGTCTGCTCCCAGCTTTTGCGTTCCTGCGCGGTGCTCGGGATTCGTCTGATTCACAGCCGGCCGGGTCGGCCGGAGGGGCGGGGGAAGATAGAGCGCGTTTTTCGCACGATCCGCAGCCAGTTTCTGGTTGAGCTGGAGGGCAAGAAGCTCAGCGGCGTCAGCCAGCTCGAAGCCTATTTTCAGGCGTGGGTCGAGTCGGTCTATCACCGGGCGATTCACAGTGAGACCGGCCAGAGCCCGCTGGAGCGCTTCCTTGCCGCGGGCGCGCCCGCGGGCGTGGAGCAGGCACGGCTGCGTGAGGCGTTTCTCTGGAGCGAGGCCCGCACGGTCTCAAAGACCGCGACCGTCAGCCTGCACGAGAACACCTACGAGGTCGACCCTGAGCTGGCCGGCTTTCGCGTCGAGCTTCTCTTCGATCCGCTTGAGCTGCAGGAGATTGAGGTGCGTCTGCATGGCCGCAGCGCCGGTCGTGCCGTCCCGCTGCAGATCCGTCGTCACGTGCATCCGCGGGCCAGAGCTCGAGACCCCGAGCAGGCGCCGAGCACCAGGATCGACTACCTGCGCCTGATCACAGAGGCTCACCGGGAGGGCCTGCGCCAGCGCATCGACTATCGAGATCTCCCCAAAGCCGGTCAGGCCGATGCCAACGCCGATAAGACCGAGGAGGCCGAGCAATGAGCATCGAGACCCTGCGCGCGCACTGGGGCTTCACGCGCACCCCGTTCACCAAGGAGCTGGCCCCCTCGATGCTCTTCGGATCGCGATCTCATGAGGAGGCGCTCGCGCGGATTACCTGGATCATCTCCGAGCGGGCGCTGGGGGTGATCACGGGCGAGGTCGGTGCCGGCAAGACGGTCGCCGCACGCGCCGCCACCGCTGCGTTGGATGGCAGCCGCCACACGCTGATCTACCTGCCGAACCCTGTGATCGGTGCCCGCGGGATCTACGCGGAGATCGTGCGCGCGCTCGGGGAGAGCCCGCGCTTTCACACTGCGCAGCTGATCGCCCAGGCCCGGGAGGCGCTCGAGGCCGAGGAGACTGAGCGCGGCCGCCGCGTGATCCTCATCTTCGACGAGGCTCACATGCTCTCCGCCGAGCAGCTCGAGCAGCTGCGGATGCTGACCAACTCCGAGATGGACTCGCGCGCCGCTTTCGCTTGCCTTCTGCTCGGCCAGCCGACGCTGCGCAAGCGTCTGCGCCAGGCGGCGTTCGCGGCACTTGATCAGCGGATCGCGCTGCGCTGCGCAATCGAGGGCATGGACACGGCTGAGACCGGCGCCTACATCGCCCACCACCTGCGGCTCGCCGGGCGCGAGGACACGATCTTCTCCGATGACGCGATCGCGCTGATCGCCGAGGTCTCGCGCGGGCTGCCGCGGCAGATCAACAACCTCTCAACCCAGACGCTGATCGCCGCCTACGCGCAGAAAAAGTCGATCTGCGACGAGCGCTCAGCGCAGGCCGCCGTCGCGGAGATCGCAGCTGAATGAGCGAGCAGATCCACGAGCCCGCACAAGCCGAGCTGCCCGCCCCCGCGCTCTGGCCGGCAGCGCCGGAGCGCTGCGCCTACTACGGCCTGCCCGGCGCGATCGTCGCCGCGATCTCCCCCCACACCGAGGCGGACCCCGTCGCGATCCTCGCCCAGCTGCTGATCGCCTGCGGCGCGCTGATCGGGCGCGGCGCCCACTTCCGTGTCGAGGCCAGCCTTCATCACCCCAACGAGTTCTGCCTGCTGATCGGAGACACAGCCAAGGCCCGCAAGGGATCCTCCTTCGACCATGTCGCGCGCCTGCTCTGCGCCGCGCAGAGCGACTTCCATGATCGTCTCAGCTCGGGTCTGAGCTCTGGCGAGGGGCTGATCTGGTCGGTTCGCGACCCGCAAGGTCCCGACGCCGGCGCCAAGGACGCCCGCCTATTGATCAGCGAGCCGGAGTTCGCGAGCGTGCTGAAGTCCACCGCGCGCGAGATCTCGACGCTCTCCCCGGTGCTCCGCAGCGCTTGGGACGCGCGCCCGCTTGCGCTTCTGACACGCACCGCGCCGGCACGCGCGAGCGCCGCGCACATCGCGATCATCGGTCACATCACCGCCGCCGAGCTTGCCCACCACACCACCAGAGTCGAGCTCGCAAACGGCTTCCTGAACAGGTTCATCCTGCTCGCCTGCCGGCGCGTGCGCCTTCTGCCCGAGGGCGGAGACCCAGAGCCGCTCGCCGGCACCGGGCTGACCGCGGTGCTCTCCCAGACACTCAAGCACGCCGCTCGTGCCGGGCAGGTCACCATGGACGAGCAGACACGGATGATCTGGCGCGAGATCTACCCGCGCCTGAGCGAAGCGCAGGATGGCCTGCCCGGCGCGCTCTGCGCCCGCGCGGAGGCACACACCGTCCGCCTCGCGCTCATCCACGCGCTGCTCGACGGGCAGCGGCAGATCAAGCCGGAGCACCTGCACGCCGCGCTCGCGCTCTGGAACTACGCCTCCCGCTGCGCCAACTGGGCGCTCGGCGCTCACACCGGCGACCCGCTCGCCGAGCAGATCCACGCCGCTCTCGCACGCTCCCCCGACGGGCTCACCCGCACCCAGCTGCGTGACCTCTTCGCTCGCAACCGGTCAGGAGAAGAGATCCAGCAGGCGCTCACACGCCTCGCCGCCACCGGCAGGGCCTCCAGCCGCCACGCGGCCACAGCCGGCCGCCCCGCCGAGCTTTGGAACGCCACTGCACCACCAGTCGCCTCGCCCGTCCGCGAGACGGACAGTTTGCGCGCAGCGCAACCCTGAGAGCGAGAATCAGCGAAGCGGAGCGGGCCAGTCAAGAGAGCCCCCGTCAGGGGGCTGGCGCCGCAGGCGCCAGGCCGAAGGCCCGACCTTTACGGGACCGCGCAGCGCAGCTACGACCCGCCACCACACGACGGCCGCGGCGGTCCGCCCGGCCACCAAGACCTTTGGTCGTTCGGTCGTACCCCTCCCTCTGATCGCCACCCTGCGCGTCGCCGCCATCACCATCTTCGATGTCCGTCAACAACGGGGTTCGCGCTGGCGCGTGTCGCGGAGGAGCGTGGGCTGGACGTGCGTGTGGTGGCGCCGGGGTCGATCCCGAGGGCACCAGGTGACCGGGTGAAGACTGATCGGCGGGACGCCAAGCGGCTGGTCAGGTTGTTCGCCGCTGGTGAGCTCGGCTTCGCGTTCGTTCCGAGCGAAGCGGATGAGCGCTTCCGTGACCTGGTGCGCTGCATCGAGGACGCGCGCAAGGATCTGATGCGCTCTCGTCACCGCCTCTCGAAGTTCCTGCTGCGCAGGGGGCACAGATTCCCGCGCAAGGCGTGGACGCAGCCGCACGAGCAGTGGCTCGGCAAGCTGCGCTTCGAGGACACTCCCTCCCAAGCGACGTTCGTGGATTACCTTTGTGCTGTCCAGAGTCTGGTGCAGCGACGCCGGACGCTGATCGGCGTGCTTGAACAGATGGTGCCCGAGAGCAGCCATGCGCAGACGGTCGCGAGGCTGCGCTGCTTCAGAGGGATCGACACGCTCACCGCCGCGGGACTGTGCGCGGAAGTCGGCGACTTCACCCGGTTCGCCAAGCCCGCGCTGCTCTCGGGGTTCCTCGGCGTGGTGCCGAGCGAGTACACCTCCGACGATAAGCGCACCCAGGGGC
>JASHYF010000377.1 GCA_030043235.1 Solirubrobacteraceae bacterium
CGCCGGCAGCGCCGTGGCGGCGCGATCGAGCCAGAAGCTCGTGGGTATCGCCTGCTGCCACCACACCACGCGGTCGCCCATCCCCGCGAGCACCGCCGCGGGGGAGCCGTAGAGCTGGGTTTTGGCGGACCAGTTGAGGAGCAGGTCGGGGCGGCGCTCGCGCATGATCCGCCTGAGCCGCGCGACGGTCGCGATCCAGCGGTCGACGCGTCGCAGGCGACCCGCGGCGATCACCTCGACGCGAAAGCCCGCGGCGCGCAGCTCCTGCGGCCACGGACCGGCCGCGAAGAACACGAGCTCCATCTCGTGTCCGGCCTCCCGCGCGCCCTCGAGCACCGACTGGAGCATCGCCTCGGCCCCGCCGAGACGTTCGCCCCAGGGCACCGTCACGAGTATGCGCATGCCGCCCGTGCGCTCGTGCGGGTCGGCAATCCCTTGCTCGGATCTCCGCCTCTCGGTTGGCACCGCCACCGCGGCAAGCTTACTCGAAGCCCGCGGCGGCCCTGGAGGGCTCAGGCGGGCTTGACGGCGTGCAGCGCGATGCTCAGGCGGGGGTAGCGCAGCAGCGCGCTGAGCGGCGCGTCGAGGAGGGCGAGCGGACGCAGGGGAAGCACCAGCGCCCACGCCGGCGCGACTCCGAGGCGCCCCGACAGGCGACGCATGAGGTTGGTCAGCGCCTGCGAGACCACGCCGCTGATGAAGCCCTCGCCGACCACCCGCAGACCGGCACCCTCGGCGATCGCGCGCAGCCGCTCGCGCGAGTACCCGTATCTCACGTGCGAGCCGTCCTCGACGGGGCTCGGGTGGCGCTCCTCGGTGTACAGCGGGC
Source organism: Solirubrobacteraceae bacterium (assembly GCA_030043235.1). GTDB lineage: Bacteria > Actinomycetota > Thermoleophilia > Solirubrobacterales > Solirubrobacteraceae > Palsa-744. The sequence continues at coordinate 830 of JASHYF010000377.1, forward strand.
GGTGAGCGTCGTACGGAGTGCTCAGCAGCAGGCTTCCCCCCGGCGCGAGCATCCCGGCGAGCGTTCGCACGAGGCCCTCGTCGTCGCTCAGGTGCTCGATCGTCTCGAGGCAGATGATCTGATCGAAGCTGCCGAGCGAGTCGGCGTGGCTGGACAGCTCGCGCAGGTCGAGCAGGCGGAAGTCGATGCCGGCCGCGCCCACGAGCTGCGCCCGGCGGCGGGCGTCGGACTGCTCGCGCTCGGAGAACGAGGCCGCCACCACCCGGTTGCCGGCGAGCGCGGCGTAGATGCTGAAGGCTCCGTTCCCGGAGCCGGCGTCGAACGTCCTCACGGGGCCGCGGCGCAGCTGCCGGCGCAGCCACAGCCAGCGATCGAGCACGCAGGGATCGCCGTGAATCAGCAGCGCGCGCCAGCCGAACACCCGGAGCAGCGTGTCTGACATGGCCGCGCCAGCTTATCCGCCCGGCTGTGCCGCCGGTGTATCCTCGCGCCGTGCAGGAGCCCGCCCGGACGCCGGCAGCTGGCGAGCAGGTGGTGCTCGCGCACGACTACCTGCTGGTGATGCGCGGCGCCGAGCGCGCGTTCGCGGCGATCGCCGGCCTGTACGCGCGCGCGCCGATCTTCACGCTGCTGTATGACGAGCGGGGGACCGACGCGCGCTTCGCGGGCCGCTCGATCGTGACCTCGCCGCTGCAGCGCCTGGGCGCCGGCCAGGACAGCTTCAGGGCGCTGCTGCCGCTGTACCCGTGGGCGATCGGGCGCCTGCACCCGCCGCCGTGCGAGGTGCTGCTGACGAGCAGCAGCGCGTTCGCGCACGGCGTGCGCGCGCCCGCGGGGGCGCTGCACGTGTGCTACTGCTGCACGCCGTTCCGCTACGCGTGGTATGAGCAGGCGCGGGCGCTCGGCGAGACCCCGCGCCCGCTGCGCCGGGCGCTGCGCTGGCAGCTGGAGCGCATCCGCCGCTGGGACCTCGCCGCGAGCCGCCGCGTGGACTCCTACATCGCGATCGGCGAGCTCAGCCGCGCGCGGATCGAGCGCTACTACGGCCGCGATGCGACGATCATCCATCCGCCGGTCGAAACGCAGCGCTTCTCGCCCGGCGAGCCCGGCGAGTGGCTGCTGGCCGTCTCCGAGCTCGTGCGCCACAAGCGCCTGCACGTGGCGCTCGAGGCCGCCCGCCGCGCGCGCACGCCGATCCGCGTCGCCGGCTCCGGACCCGACTACGCGCTTTTGCGTCGCGCCTACCCGGAGGCGGAGTTCCTCGGGCGCCTCGACGACGAGGAGCTCGCGCGGCTGTACGCGCAAGCCCGCGCCGTGGTGGTGCCGAGCGTGGAGGAGTTCGGGATAACGGCAGTCGAGGCGCAGGCGGCCGGGCGGCCGGTGATCGCCGCGGCCGCGGGCGGAGCGCTGGAGACGGTGCTCGACGGCCAGACCGGACGCCTGGCCAAGCCCGACGACGTCGACTCCTTCGCGCACGCGATCGAACACCTGGACGAGCTCGACTTCGAGCCCGCGCGCGCGGTCGCCAACGCCGCGCGCTTCTCCGTGTGCGAGTTCAAGCGCAGGCTCGCCGAGCACGTCCAGCGGCTGCTCCAAGCACGCACGAACAGCGCTCCCCAGCGAAGCCCGCGCGGGCGCCCGTGAGCACGAGAGCGGGCGCCCGTGAGCACGAGAGCGGGCGCCCGTGAGCGCGAGAGCGGGCGCCCGTGAGCGCGAGAGCAGCCGGCTCGAGCGCTCGAGAGCGACTGCTAGAGTCTTCGGCCCCGTGGCTGCGACCAAACCGCTCCGCATAGCGTGGCTGGGCAGCGCTCCTCTGAACACGGGAGGCGCGCCGGGCGTGGTGGCGGAGCTGCTCGAGGGACTGGCCGAGCTCGGTCACCAGATCGACTGCTTCTTTCCCGGGACGGGGCGCTTCGTGGCCGCGCGCATGAGCGGCCGGGAGAATCCCACGTTCGTGTGGGGCGGCGGCGGATGGCGTTGGAACAGGTGGTACAGCAGCTCGGGGATCACGGCGTTCTCGACCGGGCTGATGGCGCGCGCGAGCGG
>JASHYF010000378.1 GCA_030043235.1 Solirubrobacteraceae bacterium
AACGGCTTGCTTCCCCTTATGTTTTCTTCGACGTGGACCTGGCTTTCCCCTTCGGAGTCGTCCAGGCAGGGGAAGAAGGATCCTTTGGCGATGTTGCAGCCGAGGATCGCGATCGCGCCGGAGTCCACGAGCAGGTTGCCGGTGACGGTGAGGCTCGATGCGCCGGGCGGGCTCACGTCGTTCTTGGCGTAGGCGGCGACCAGCGTCGATCCGGGGAGCACGGTCAGGTCGCCTTCGACGGTGGCGGCGCCGCCGTCGACGTCGCAGACGCCTTCGATGGACGCACCGCCGGAGTAGACGCCGGCGAGCACGCCCGGGTGTTCGAGAGTACCCGTGCACGTCGAAGACGCATCTGCCACCCCGGCGCCGGTCCCCAGCATCAGCGCCGTGGCTACCAACAGGAAAGCCAGCGCGCAGCGCAGGCCGATTCGCAGTCTAGGCATGTCCGTATTCTCCCCCGAAGTCGTTAACCCGTGCCCGATTGCACGGAGATTCGCCGCAGTGTACATCCTCGTCCCCTTTCTCACAAGGCACTTCTCGCCACTCTTTTGATCGGTCTTGTCTCTCATGCCTCGACCAGGTGCGTCAGCTCGTGCTGCAGGACTCGATCGAGGAGTGCGTGAACGTCCCGCTGCAGCCACAGCGGGGTGAGCGCGTGCGTGTCGGCGGAGCTCCCCAGGAGCGCCAGCTCGAGGTTCGGCCAGCGCTCGAGTTGGTCGAAGACGCCTTTTCGGCTGAGCTCCCGATTCAGCGGCTCCTGGCCCGTGAACATCAGCACCACGCGCTGGCCGCGGTCCCTGAGCCCGTCGAAGAGGTCTTCGATGGGCTCGCGCGAGTTGCGCCCGCCTGCCGCGCCGTTCTGGCGCCGGCGAGCAGCGATCCGCTCGCGCGCGAGCATCGACATGCTCGCCGGCCGCGCGATCAGCGCGCGTCCCGCCCGCAGATGCATAGCGAGGGCGATCTCGCCCGTCAACACCTTCCGCCACGTCGAGGGGAGCAAGATCCTTTCCCTCAGGTTGTGCATGTGCCTCAGGGTGTTGCGCCACTCCCAGTCATCGAATATCAGCGTGCGCGGGTTGAGCATGACCGCGGCTGCCACGCGCTCGTCTGCGAGGGCGACCTGCGCCGAGCAGTAGCCCCCCGCGCACATGCCAACGACCACGAAGCGCGGCGGCAGTCCGCGCTCGGCGAGCATCTCGAGCGCCGCGCTCGTCTGTTCGACATACAGCGGTTTGTAGTAGTCGGCGATCCGCTCGATCACCGCGCCGTGACCGTCGAAATCGCCGATCGCTGCCGCGTCGATGCGCAGCGAGGGGACGCCGTTTGCGGCCCACCGGCGTGCGGCTTCGACCCACATCCGGTTGGGTCCCGTTCGGCGTTGGGGCCCTGCGTTCAAGAGCAGGACCGTCACATCCGCGCACGCGCCGAGGGGCTCGGTGATCACTCCAAAGAGCCGCCCCCCGGGCCCATCGAAGTATATAGGCCGCTCGCGCAGCGCCTCGCCCGAGTGACGCAGCACGATCTCGTCGTGGTCGATCGGCTCGCTCGAAGCTCCCGCGTCCGCCGCGCTGCGCCGCTCGCTCGCCGCGATCGCTGCGTGGCTCCGCGGCTTTTCCTCTCGCAGCCACGAGCTCACGAGCTCGAAAACCTCGCTCGGCGGCCGGGCCGGCGAGGCATCCGTCGGGATCATCGCGCCGTAGCCGGGTCCGTCCGCGACCGTCACCGCGGCGCCGGCCCGCTCGAGAGCGATGGGCAGGGCCTTGTCGAGCTTCATCTGGTCGCGTGCGAGCAGCAGCGCGCGCCGCGTCGCCCGCGAAGCGGGCTCTACCTCGGCGAGGTCGAGGCGCTCGAGCTCCCGGACCGTCTCGGCGCTCAGGAGGTAGCCGTTGGTCACGACGGCGCCGTCTTCCGCCGGCTCGCTTTCCGGTGGGGTCTCGCCGGCCTCGAGCATGTTCGCGACCTCCATCGCCGAGAACGTGCGCAGCTCTCGCAACAGCGTGCGACCGCGGGCGGGCACCGCCCACAGCACCAGCTCCTCGATCTGCGCACCCTCCAGCGCGGCCGCGCACGCGACCAGGCCGCCCAGGCCGATGCCGATGGCCACCACCTGCCGTGCCCCCTCGACTCGGCGCAGCCAGCGGGCTGCCGCGTCCACGGCCTGCGTCCACGCCCCCAACCGGCCGGGGTCGGTCGGGAAGCCCGCGCTGTCCCCGCTGCCGGGAAAGTCGATGCGAAGGGTCGTATACCCCTCCCTCACCAGGTGCTCCGCCCATTCGCGGCGTATGCGGTAGCTCAGCACATCGTCCCAGCCAAACGGCGGGCACAGGAGCGCCGCTCTCTGTGCCGGTGGATCTGCGGCCTTGTGCAGGAAGGCGAAGAACGGCGCGCCGGCGCCCTGTAGATACAAGGGTCGCGCCGCTTGGGATGCGCTCATCGTGACGCGGCCTTCAAGCTGAACCCGAGATGGCCATGCAAGTTAACGGCGCGCAGGCTGCCGTTCTCGCGCGCGCACTCTCTCCCGTTCGCCCGGATCGCCACGGGAACGCGCGCAGGGACCCAGCTCATGCCGTCGAGGCGCCCGGCGCAGACGCTTGGCGCGAGCGCCCGCTCAGGCGATCGCCGCATCGAGCTGCTCCATCGCCTCGTCCCACGCCCCGGCCGGTCCGGCTAGCGCCGGACCGGGCTCGAACGGCCGGCGACGCGCGAGCCGGAAGGACAGCACCTTGCAGCCCTCGACGATGCGCAGGAGCGCCTCGCACGCGCGAGCCGCCTCGTCCCCCAGCAGCCACCGAGCTTGTGAGGAGGCGACCTCGAACGCCGAGCCGGCCATCCTCACCGTCGCGAACGCGTACGCGTGGTAGTCGCTCGCGCCGCCCGCCAGCAGGCGCGGGAGGTCGCGTTCGAGCTGCGCGGCGAAGCGCACGAAGGGGTTGCTGTTCGGCCGGTGAGCCAGATGCGTGCGCAGGAGATCGCGTGCCGCCTCGCGCAGCTCGCCTCCGCGCAGGGCGGGCCTGGCATCAAAGCGCACGAGCTCGGTGTAGGGGGGGAGCACATCCTCCGAGAACGGTCGCCCGAGGCGAAAGACGCCCCGGTAGTCCTCGCCGCTGAGCTCGTACAGCCCCGTCCCGTGGAAGTAGCGCAGCCGTTCGGCTTCGCGGTCGATCGCCTCCACCACGACCGAGCTCTTGACGTGTTCGCAGCGATAGCTCATCCCCTGCGTGTCGGGCAGATACCACGAGTCGAGCTCGACGATCAACGTGCGACCCTGGGCGATCTGCTCGGCCGCCTGCTCCGGCAGCGGCCGGTACGGCTGCATCTCGTGCACGTCGATGCCGAACAGCCGCTCCAGATCGTCCGGGAACGGCTTGAAGAACGTCCACTGGTCCCCCTCGAAGTCCATGCGCAATGTGCAGCCCATCGCGGCGAGCGGCTCCTCTCCGCGCGCGTGCAGCAGCTCGATCAGGATGTCGGTGTAGCAGTTGGTTTCCGCGTAGGTCCGTCCGGGCCCGTGCAACGCATGCGCGTCGTAGATCGCCGGATCGAGTCCCAACAGGCTCACGAGTCCTGCGGCGGTGCGGGTCATCTGTCCCATAGTCGCTGGCGTACCTCGGCGGGCCAGGCAACGGTGTCGAAGCCGTGCGTCCGGAACAGGGCAATCGTGATCCGCTCGAGGCCGAAGCCGAGGCAGGCCGTGTGAGCTGTCGCGCCGTCAGCGAGCTTGATCCCATACGCGGAGGCGAAGTGGTCCTGGTGGTAGTTGAACGAGGCCACGGCCGTCAGCTCGGGGCCGGCGATCTGTGTCAGCACCTCGAACTTCAGCTGCTGCTCGCGCTGGCTGGCCATGAGCATCCGGCCGCTGCGCCCGAAGAAGGGATCGGAAGCGAGATCGAGCTTGACGTGCAGGCCGAGACGGCCGAGCAGCTCGAGCGCGCGCTCGCGCCACGCGTCTCGCCAGGCCTCGACGAGATGAGGCTCGCCGATGCGCACGATCTCGCGCTGGTGGAACATCTGCAGCCGTGCCGGGTCACCCGACGGCTCGTGGCGGAAGACGTACGCGCCGCCCGCGTCGACCGTCAGGCCGGCGGGGGCCAGCGCGCCACGGGCGGCGATCGCGGGATAGACCGGGTAGCAGGCGGCGGGGGTGAGCACCAGATCGGTCATCTCCTGGAACTCGCTCCAGTCCTCATGGCGGCTGGCGCGCTCCTGCTGCTCCGTCGCCTGCGCCTCGGTGCCGTTGAAGGCGAAGACGCTGCCTGCGAGATGTGGGAAGGATTTGAGATAGCCGACTCGCTCCAGGTCGCTGCGAGGCAGGATCGGCGGAAAGCGCAGCTGCAGCGGCTCCTCGGCGGCAGCGGCGCGGGTGACCAGGGCGGCGACGCCCTCGCGAACGTCCTCGAACACCCCCCCGCGGCCGTACACGCCGGGTACCCCGGTTTCGATCAGCAGGTCGTGCTCGAGGAGCGCGGAAAGCAACGCCGCCTGGTCGGCGCTGGCCGGGCGCTGGCCGGGCATCAGACGTCCTTGGCGATGAGCAGCAGGCTGGCGTTCGTTTGATGGATCCGCTCGTTGGCGACCATCAGGCAGGCAGACATGGTGTCGCGCAGATGGCGCCCAACGCTGAACGGCGTGTCGTTCTTATAGCCCATGATCCCGCACACGCCCAGCGCTGCTTGGCACACGCGGGGAGCCTGCTCGGAGGCGGCGATCTTGAGATTGTTGAAGCGCAGCGCACAGGCCAGCGTCGACAGCCGCTCGCGGCCGGGCTCTGCGGAGGCCTCGTTGAACTCGCTCAGCGCGGAGCTGACCTCGGCGCGCAGCAGCGAGAGCTCGCTCATCAGATGCGACAGCCGCAACGCGACCGGCGGGGTCTCTCCCGGCTTCTGCCTGGCCGCCGCGCGCACGAACGCGCGAGCGCGGTCGAACGCGTCGGTGGCGATGCCAAGCCAGAGGTGCGACCACAGGATGTGCGACACGGGGACCATCGACTCGGCGGATACGCGCGAGAAGGGGGTGGGGAGGACCTGCTCGGGCAGGACTTCCGCACTCACGATGAAGCCCGGTGAGCACGTCCCGCGCATGCCGAGCGGGTCCCAGGTACCCGTCTGCTGGAGCTTGATCTGGTCCCTGCTGGCAAGCACGACCACCTGGTCGCTCGGCTCGGCGTCCGGGCTGCGGCGCAGCGTGACGAACAGGTCGTCGGCGTGCTCGCCGTAGCTGACGGTGGGAGCCTGCTTCTCGAAGCTGGCGCCCTCGCTGTCGGTCATGGGCGTGAGGGCGGCCACAGAGCGGCCCATGTCCCCTCCGGTGCCGACCTCGGAGGTGGCCGACGCGATCAGCCGCTGTTCGCCGGCCACCCGGCGCAGGTACTCCTCGAACCACGGTGCCTCGTCGAGATGGCGCACGATCGTGACCACCTGGATCTGGTGCATTGCGTAGATCATCGCGCTTGCCCCACAGCGTCGTCCCAGCTCGTAGCATGCGGCGGCGATCGTCTCGAACGCGACGCCGCCCCCGCCCAGATCGGGGGGGATGAACGCCGACAGCGCTTCCGTCTCGCGCAGAGCGTCGATCGTCTCGGCCGGGAAGCGGGCTTCGCGGTCCACCGCGTCAGCGTTCGGTGCGGCGTGCTCGTCGGCGATGCGTCCGATGGCGTCGAGGAAGCCCCGCTCGCGGTCGACTGAGACGCTCACGAGACTTCGGCCTTGGAGCGCAGCTCGCTCACCGCGGCCTCGATCGAGGAGATGCTCTCGAACACGGTCGGGTTGAGCATGAGATCTGGAAACTCGATGTCGAAGTGGTCCTCGAGGGCGAGCATCACGGTGACGCTCGCATGCGAGCTCATGCCCGCCTGGTAGAGGTCGGCGTCAAGCGCCAGCGTGTCGACGTCGATCGGCAGGCGGCCGTGGTTTTTGATTATCTGGCGGATTTCCTCGGTCATCAAGTTTCCTCGGTCCATTGACTGTCAACGGCGATCAATCGCCCCTTAGCCTGGATCCACCGATGGGGATTCAGGCTTAGGCGCACATCCTTAACGAACGCTCGCGGGCAGTTCTCACGACCGCCGGCGATCACCACGGCGCTGGCGCAGCCCTGCTCGTGGGAGGTCGCGGCCGCCTCGGCCGCGACGCGCGCGGCCAAGCGCTCGGACTGACGCCCCCTCGCGGTCCGCAACGAGATCGACCCCATACGCATGCCTCCTCAGGCCTCGAGCGGATCGGCCGAGTACGCTTCGCGCACGCGCGGGGAGCGCCACGGCGCCATCGAGCTCGATGCGCCGGCCCCGGCCAGGACGCCGTTGACATGGGCATAGTGGCACGCGCCCGTGCGGTTGCTGACGCCGAGCTTGCGATAGATGTTCGAGAGATGGAACTTCACCGTCTGGCAGGTGATCCACAGCTGCTGGGCGATCTCGCGGTTGGTGGCGCCCGCGGCGACCAGTTGCAGGATTCCGAGCTCGCGGCTTGTCAGTGACAGATGCTCGGCAGCGAGCGCATCGGGCGCTTCGCCGTGCGAGGCGATGCAGGCTGGGGCGTGCACGATGTGTCCCTTCAGCGCCTCGTCGAGGAACGTCGCGAGGGCGCCCGGATGGATCGCCTTTGAGATCGCGCTGCACGCACCAGCTTCGAAGGCGCGCTCGAGACAGTCTGCCGCCATCCGAATGGCGAGGAAGACGATATTGAGATGCTCGTTGTCCTCCTTGATGCTGCGGATCAAAGCGATCGCCTGATCGGGGCTGTCGGCTTCATCCACGAGCACCACGTCCGCCCCCGTATCTCTGACGATGGCCGCAGTCGCCCGTCGCGGGTCGAGGTACCCGAGCAGCTCAAACGCGCGGCCGTCCTGCAGCCCGGCGCGCATCGCCCCGACCATCATCGCGTTGTCGGTCACCACCACGAGCCGCTTCAGGCGCGAGCCCTCCTGGGAACGAGCCTGAAGCGGCGGCGAGTTCCTCTCGGCTATCACGTGCTGCCCCTTGTCCATTAGTCCGCCCTGAGATGCTTAGCTCGCCCTGAGATGCCGTCCGTTGTGCATCCGTGTCGATCCTCGATGTGGACAGATCAGCCGACCTCCGCCCCCTGCTGCTGCCTGCCCGAGTCGGGGATCATAGCGCTGCGGGTCGGATTTTGCGAGGAAATTTTTTGGGCACTGGCAGAAACCGCGCCAGCGTCCTGCCCGCTCGGCGCGGGTCGGCGACACTGCGCCGCCTGCCGGCCAGCTTGCCCATGTCCGTGCACGGCGCCTGCGTCGCTCATCGGGCTATCGGGCTTGCAGCGGGCGGCAGATGAACACGTCGTCGTTCGGGAAGAGGTCGCTCTCGCGGCGCAGTCCCTCGCGGGCGATCTTCCCGGCGTCGAGCTCGCCGAGATAGGCGACCGTCTCGACCGCGAAGCCGGCCGCCGCCACGCGCTCGGCGAAATCGCGACCGTAGAGGCGCAGATGGTCGCTCTGGCCGAAAACGCGATGACGATCCGCGGGGGCGGTGACCGTGGGGTCTTCGAGCGTCGCGGCGCGCGCAGGGTCTATCGGCGACATCAGGATCGCGCGCCCGTCGCAAGCGAGGACGCGGTGAATCTCGCGGAGGGCGAGGCGATCGTCCTCGACGTGCTCGAGTACGTGACTGCAGAGCACCACGTCGAACGAGCTATCCGGGTAGGGCAGGTCCAGCAGATCGACGTTGTCCATCGCCAGCGGCGACTCGAGGTCCGCGCTGCGATAGCTCAGGTTCTCGAGGCTCTGCAGCTGTCGTTGCAGGCCGTACTCGGGGGCGATGTGCAGGAGATCGAGCGACGCCTCGAACAGGTCGGTACGCTCACGCAGGAAGCGGATCAGCAGCCGGTGGCGCTCGAGCGAGCCGCAGCGCGGGCAACGGCCCGGGTGGACTCCGCGATGCGCGATGAAGCTGTCGAACTCCCCACCGCAGCACGGGCAGTGCACCTCGTGCCCACGATGGAGCGCCGAGCGAACGGCGCCGAACAGCTGCGGGCGTATACGCGCCGGGACGAGCCCGCGCGCCACGCGCCGCTGCCAGGAGGGCTCGTACGACGGTCGCTCGGCAGCGGCGGTCCTGTCGGTCGTCGCCGAGGAGGCTTCGCGAAACATGCTCAAGCAACGCGCGCAGCTGGAGAGGACTTTCGCCTCGTGCTCGCCCGCGCCGCTACGCAGCCCGCTCGGCCGGCCGCCGGCCGGCACGCTGCACGGACGCTCGTCTGGCGGCCTGCACGATCATGGAGACGAGCTGCTCGAGCAGCTGCGGATTGCTGTCGAGGCGCTCGAGCGGCCCCCGAGCGCGCAGCTCGATCCCCGCCAGATCGCGCGCGTCCGCCAGCAGCTTCGCGCGGCCTATCTGCTCGAGCCAGCTGTCGACGGCGCCGATCTTGCTCTGAAAGATGCCGTAGGCCGGGATCCCGAGGTAGGCGGCCTCGCGCAGCATGGTCCCGCCGGAGCAGACCACCAGATCGACGCTCTTCAGCAGAGAGACGAACGGGACCGGGCGCTGCAGGATCAGGGGCGTGTGTCGCCACGGCAGGTCCTCCAGCAGGCCCACCTGTGAGCGCTCACGCGGCGAGAACACGACCAGCGCGTTGGCGCTCGCGAGGTGGGCGAGCGCTGCTCTCGCAAAGTCGGTCGAGCCGGCGTTGTAATAGTGACTGGTCTCCGAAGGGGGGCGGAACAAGATCCGCACCGCGTGCTCGGGAGCGCAACCGAGGTCGTGCGGGCTGATCGCGTCCACGTCCACGCCGGCGAACGTCAGGTCCTCCTTCAGGCCCGCGAAGGCGACGAGCTGGCTCATGCGCAAGCCGCGGCGGCGGAAAGCGTCCTTGCCGATCACCTCCGGGTGCAGGATCGTCGAGCCGGTCAGGCGATACAGGCTCACGTGGGCGTGCTCGTAGTCGCTGATCAGAAAGCTCGGGATCCGCATCCAGGACGCTGCCATCGCGGCTGCGCGCGACGCTGCAAGCACCGCGTCGGGTCTGCTGGAGCCGCTGAAGAAGCGCGACAGCTCGCGCGCGCGCACGCCGGCGGCCGCCGCCTTGTACAGCTTGCCCCTGCCCACGCGGGCACCGAACGCCGTTGCCGGCACGCCGGCGTCCGCCAACAACTCCAACGTGCTCCCGTAGTCGCGCGTCGTGATCACGGTCTGCGCTCCTGCGCTCTCGAACGCGCGCCGGAAGGGAAGCAGATACTGCACCTGGGGCGGGTTCTCGATGTCGATCCAGATCCTCATCGGATCGTGTATCGCGTGCTCAGGCAGCGGGCTGGCGCAGCGCGGCGGGGGAGCGAAGTCGCGGCATGTCGGCGCAACCGGACCAAGCGTAGAGGATCCAGCCGGGATGGTATGAGCGGCATTCGCGGTTCAGCCGCACGCGCGGGCTGTGGGCGGGGGCCGCGCTGGCTCGGGGGCCGAGACCGCGCAGGTACCGCCGCGCGCGCGGCCAGCGCTCGGGGCGCTCGATCGATCGATAGAACCACGCGTACGGGTCATGGCGAAGCATTGGAGTCTCGAGATCGTTGTGGCCGAAGTTCCACTGAAGGCTGCGCTCGATCGCGGTGCCGATTCCGGCGATGCCGTAGCCTTTCGCGGGGAAGAGAAAGAGCATCGCCATGCTGTCCTGGTGGACGGAGAAGATCGGGTAGACGTCGATCGTAGCCGCGCTGCGGACATCGATCATCCACGGCCACGCACCGTCCTCGCGCTGGATCGCCAACACGCGCTCGACGCAGGTCGTGAACAGCTCACGCGCTTCTGCGCTGGCGAAGGCCTCGCCGTACTCGTGCAGCGCGCGCAGGAAATACACGACGCTCCCGAAGGAGACCGTGTGCGCACGGTAGCGCAGCGTGCTGTGCATGGGCATGCCCGAGCCGGGGTGCACGAAGCTGGCCCGGATCAGATCGAAGATCCGCTGCGCGAGCGCCTGCGCATGCGGCTCGCTCGCCCACGAAGTTGCACCCCACAGCATCCAGGCGAGCTCCTGGATGTTCAGTCGCCATGCGGCGCCCCTGCGGGCGACGCTGTGCTCGAGGCGCTGGAGCGAGCGCCCGACGGCCGGGTTCGTGCGATCGGCGGCCGCCAGCAGTGTCAGCAGGAGGCCGTGGTCGCCGCAGTTCACGATCGCCGACTCGTACGCTGAGACGAACTCTCGCACCCGGCCTCGCACCGCGCCGAGCCACTCGATCTCGCCGCGATGCCGCTCAGCCTCACTGAGGCCGAGATAGGTGTTGATGGTGTAGCGCAGGGAAAGCGGCATCGCGAAGTCATCGATCACCTCTCCCCGCCTGCCGACACGCGACGCGGCGGCGAACAGCGCTCGCCGTGCGTCGTATGCGTGGCTGAGATAGTCGAGCGCCTCGTCGCAGTAGTCGTTCACAGGGAGCCCCTGCAGGGGAACGCCGGTATCGGGAACGCTCATGGCGCCGCGTCCAGTGCCAGCGACTCGGTGGCAGGCGCCGGCCGGTCGGCGGCCGCCCTCAGATCTGCGAGCAGCACGTCGGCCACGCGCGCCGAGGCCTTGCCATCCCAGCCGTGTGGAACGCTCAGGGTGGTGGGCGAGCTCGCAAGCCACCCCGGAATACCGGTGATCGCCTGTGGCTGCAGTCCGAGCAGCCTGTTGCTGCCGTGCGTGATCGTTATCGGGCGCTCGGTGTTCTCACGCAGCGTGAAGCATGGAACGCGCAAGAAGGTCGTCTCCTCCTGCACTCCGCCCGAGTCTGTCAGCACGCCGCTCGCGAACATCTCCAGCGCCAGGAAGTCCAGGTAGCCGACCGGGTGCACGACCTGAAGGCCGCGCACAGCCGCCGGATCCCGGGCAAGGCGCGTTCGCGTGCGCGGATGCATGGGAAACACCACCGGCAACTCGCGGGCGACCTCCGCGAGCGCACCCATGACCTGCTCGAGCAGCGGCCCGTCGACCAGCATCGGTCGATGCAGCGTCACGAGCAGGTAGCGCCGCCGCTCCAGCGCGAGGTCGCGATGTACGCTCGACGCTCCGATGCGCGGGCGCAGGCGCACGAGCGTGTCGATCATCGTGTTGCCTACGAACTGCACCCGCTCATCGGCGATTCCCTCCCGACCCAGATTGGCCGCCGCCTCGGGGCTGTGGATGAAGCACCAGCGCGAGAGCTGGTCGACGAGCAGGCGGTTGAGCTCCTCCGGCATCGAACGATCGAAGCTTCGCAGTCCGGCCTCGAGGTGCGCGATCGGGATCCCGAGCTTGGCTGCCGCCAGGGCTGCGGCGAGCGTGGAGTTGACGTCGCCAGGGACGACGACGGCGCATGGCTGCAGCTCGCTTAGGACACCCTCCAAGCGCTCGAGCGCGCGCGCGGTCTGCACGCCGTGCGTGCCGGAACCGACCCCGAGCAGGTAGTCGGGCTTCGGCAGGCCGAGCTCCCCGAAGAATATCTCCGACATCTCAGCGTCGTAGTGCTGGCCGGTGTGCACGAGAACATGACGCAGCTCAGGCGCACGGGCGCGCATCTCGGAGACGACCGGCGCCATCTTGACGAAGTTTGGCCGTGCGCCCACGACGTAGACGATCGTCGTGTTGCTGCTCGGCCCAGAGGCGAGCCGCCGGCCTACGCGCTTGGCAAGGAGCTCGCGCACAAGAACCCGTCACCTAGTCGTCTGGCCGGTCGTGTCGGGCTCCGGCTCCGGCTCGCGCGCCCGATCCGCGGATGTGAGGCCCCGCGCATCCCCCGGCGCGCGCTCGACCACCTGGCCGGTGGTCGAGCGCCGAGCGCCGCCACGCGTGCCGCGCATAGCCAGGAACGCACGCCGCATACGCTGCTCGTCGCGGATCGCGCCCACCACTCGGGCATCGGGGTATCGAGGCATTCGCCGCGAGAACGCGCTCACATAGCCGACGATCAGCGCCAGCGCCGAGCGCTGGTGCATCGCCCTGTAGCTGGAGCGCATGAGCAGGTAGGAGGGGCGATAGCCCAGCTGGTAGGCAGCGACTCCCTGGCGATGCCAGCTTTCCCACAAGCTCCCATCGTTCGTCGCCTCCGGCCGGTTGTGGTAATAGGGCAGGTGACGGAGCGTCCGCGTGCAGAACCCTGCCAGCCGTGCCTTGGTCTCGTCGATCGTCGTGAAGGCCGCTCCCTCCAGCGGCAGCACGGCGTCGAGACAGGCACGTCGATACACGCGCGACTGACCAAAGCAGTGGTCGCCAAACAGGCTCACTTCGCGCCAAGCGCCACGATGCTCCTCCAGGCACGCCCCGCTGGCGATCCCCAGTCCCTCGTCCTGCTCGAACGCCCTCAGCAGGCCGCAGAAATAGTCCTCTCCAAATGATACGTCGGCGTCGACCTTCGCCACGAGATCTCCACTCCCTGCGAGCGCCTCCACTCCTGCTTGGAAAGCGCGCTCGGCGATCGTCCTGCGGTACTTGATCGACGGCTCGATCTGCATGACCTCGATCCATGGATGCGCGCGCGCGAGCGCTGACGCGAGCGCCAGCGTCCCATCCTGGGAGCCGTTCTCGACGATTATCCACTTGACCGGCTTGACGCTCTGGGCGAGCAGCGACTCAGCGAGCCGCGCGAGGTTCCTCTCCTCGTCGCGAGCTGGAGTCACCGCCGCATAGGTGAGGCTGCACTCAGCGCCCATTGGCTGGCGATTGTAGACCGTGCGTTGCGGCTGGCGAGACGTCCACTGGTATAGGTTGAGGCACCTCGCCTGGCCAGGGAGGGGGGCGCCGGGAGTGCGCCGCTTGCCCGGAAAACATGTTCTGAGACCAGGCTATGCCGGCCGCAAAAGAAGCGCTGCTGCCGCTTCGTTTCGTGCGTGAACGAGCATGGACGAGAACCGGTGGAATTGTGCGAGAGGCTCTGGATGAAGACCTTGGTGACCGGAGGAGCCGGCTTCATCGGCACCCACCTGGTACGTGAGCTCGTCAGTCGCGGCGATGACGTGGTTGTGCTCGACTCGCTCGAGGACCAAGTGCATGGGGGCGTGCCTCCCGAGCTGCCGGCGCCGGTGGAGGTGATCGTCGCTGATGTGGGGGATCCCGCTGCCGCCGATCGCGCGCTCGAGGCGGTGGACCGCGTTGTGCATCTTGCCGCGGCGGTGGGCGTCGGCCAATCGATGTATGAGATCGCCCGCTACACCGAGCGCAACACGATGGCGACCGCGAGCTTCCTCGAGCGGGTGGTGGGGCGGCCTGCGCCGCCGGGCCGCCTGGTCGTCGCCTCGTCGATGTCGATCTACGGGGAGGGTGA